>JAHFEZ010000019.1 GCA_023248265.1 Deltaproteobacteria bacterium | reverse complement strand
TTCTTTACTTATTGATTCTACCGTTCAAGCTAAAGCTCAAATTGTGAGTAAAGACGAAGGTATTTTATGTGGGCTGTTTTTATTAGATAAGATTTTTGGATGGCCAGAGAGGTTAAATGCAGGGCCTGTATCCATTCAAAGCCGCTTTGAAGATGGAGATTCTTTGAAGAGAGGAGATGGGGTTATCCAGCTTCAGGGCCCCCTTCGAGATATCTTAAAATCGGAACGCGTGGCGCTTAATTTTTTGGGACGTTTATCTGGAATTGCAACGTTGACCCATCAATTTGTAAAAGCAGTTAAAGGCTTTTCAGTCGATATTATGGATACTCGAAAGACCACACCCGGCTTTCGTTTTTTAGAAAAATACGCTGTAAAAATTGGAGGGGGCAAAAACCATCGGTTTGGACTTTATGATGCTGTCCTCATTAAAGAGAATCATTTGATTGCCACAGAAGGAATAAGGGTTGCCATTGAAAAAATACGAAAAAAAATAAAAAAGAAAATGACGATTGAAGTAGAAGTTAAAAATTTAAAAGAAGTGAAAGAAGCTTTAGATGCCAAGGCCGATATCATTCTATTGGATAATTTTTCAATTGAAGAAGTTCAGGAAGCTTTGTCTGTGATTGGTACTCGAGCTCTCACAGAGGTTTCTGGAGGTATTCAGTTAGAAAATATTAGGCGTTACGCTCAAACGGGAGTGAATCGGATTTCGATTGGTGCCTTGACACATTCGGCGCCGAATTTTGATTTTAGTCTTTTATGCTCTTTACCAAAGGATATAAATTTAAAAAAGTTTCCTCGACCAATGACACGGCCTTCGAATTAGCCCGAGGAGGGGCTCCGGAAGGAGAGTATGTTGTTGCAGAGCAACAAACCAAGGGTCGAGGGCGTCTTAATCGTAAATGGTTTTCAAAATCTGGAAACCTCTACGTCTCTCTTATTTTGCGTCCCCCTATCTTAAGTCGGCAAGCGCAGCATTTGACCTTTGTAGCTGCTCTGGCCGTGATGAAAACGGTAGAGAAATATTTGGGCAGAGCACTTCAACTCAAGTGGCCTAACGATGTGTTGGTGGATGGGAAAAAGATTTCGGGAGTTTTAACAGAGCTTGAAGCCCAAACAGAAAAAGTAGATTTTATCGTGATGGGTATAGGAATGAATATCAATCAGGAAAAGTTTCCTAAAGTTCTTTCTCAAACGGCAACTTCTTTGTATTTGATTCAGGGGAAAACAACCCCCATCGATTCTGTATTGGATGATCTTTTAAATCAATTTGAAGAATGGTATCAAAATTATTTAGAAAAAGGATTCCCTTTCATTCGAGAAATATGGGAAGAGTTAAGCCTCATTAAAGGACGTGCGGTGGAGGTGAAGGAAGGACGAAAGAAAAAGCGCGGGGTGGCCTTGGGATTAGATGAAGATGGAGCACTGATCATTAAAACACCTCAAGGAGAAACCGAGCATATTTATTCTGGGGATTTGATATGCTTTTAGTTTTAGATGTGGGCAATACCGATACGGTCGTGGGGCTTTTTAAGGGATCGATTTTGTTTTTCCATAAACGACTTCCAAGTCAAAATTTGAAAAGTTTTTTTTTAACAAAAAAATATTTTTTTAACCATGTGGATTTAGCTATTGTTTCTTCTGTTGTCCCTGCTTTGGATCCTCTCATTCGAAAAGTTCTTCAAAGACTTAAGATCAAAAAAAGAATTTTTGTTACGCATCGTTTAAAGCTTCCTATTTCCCTCAAAGTGGATCGTCCCAAAGAAGTGGGTGCAGATCGTATTGTCAATAACAGCGCTGCTTTTGTAAAATATGGAGGCCCCCTTCTGGTGATAGATTTGGGAACAGCCACCACCTTAGATTACATAGATGCCAAAGGATCCTACCGAGGAGGGGTTATTATGCCAGGGCTTAAAATTTCTGCCCAAGCTCTTTTTGAACGAGCGGCAAAGCTTTCTTCTGTGCCCTTGAAACTTCCTGCGAAAGTTTTAGGAACCAATACCGTTTCACAACTGCAATCTGGAATTATTCAAGGGACTGTGGCAATGCTTGAAGGCATGATTCAAAGAATTCAAAAAGAAATTCAAAGAAAACCTAAAATTATTATTACAGGAGGGCTTGGATTTCTGGTGGCCCCCCATCTTTCCTTTAAAAATACTCTGGATTCTTTCTTAACCCTTCGGGGCCTTGAGCTCCTGGCAAGGCCGATTCAGCGGTGACAAAAGTTGTCACTGTGGCTAACGCTTTTTGGCACAGTTTGGGCTTGTTTTTTTAAGGCCATTTTCCAGACTTCTTATTAAAATAAAGTAAAATCAATCACTTACATATTTTCTCCAAGTTGGCATACTGGTTGCACATTATATGGGCAGAGATGAATGCTCTTACTAGTATTTTGGTGAGTATTTTGGTGAGCACTCTGAGTATGAATTGTGAGGTATATTATGAAAAGTATTAAAAAAATTGTTTTCATGGTGACGGTAGCCGCAGCGGCACTTTTATTGTCCAGTTGCGGAGATAATAGAAATGATTCTGATCTCATGTATCGCACAGATCCTTATGGGTACAACGGTGGATATAACATGAATGGTTTTCAAAATGGTTTTCAAGGAAGTCCATGCGGCCCCATGATTTCTGCGTATGGGTATCAAGGCCAGAATACCTTTACATTTAATGGGTCATATCCAAACATGGGACACTTCTTACAAAATAACCCCAATGCCATTTTCCAAAATAATGGTCGGTGTTTTAATGGGGCTCAGCTCTATCAAATGTATAATCAAACTGGAATGCCTTGGGATCAGTTTGCCTCTTCTCCCTATGGGAACTTTCAGTATTATCAGCCTTCGACCGGTTCTTGGAACATTAGCTCCAGCAATGCTTTTAACTCATCTGGTAACTGGGTAGGTGCAGGCGATGTTTTTGGGGGCGGATATCCGTTTGCTCCTCTGGGAAATAATCGTTTTGGTTTAAGTATTTACTATCGCGGAAGATAAGGGATTATCGTTTAGAGTACTGATACCGCTTGCGAGCGCCACTCATTCCTGATTTCTTGCGCTCTACTTCTCTGGCATCTCGCGTTAAGAAATGTTCTGCTTTTAAAGTTTTTCGAAGCTCTGGATTAAATTGAAGAAGGGCTCTGGCCAATCCATGTCGGACGGCTTCTGCTTGTCCTGATTTCCCACCGCCGCACACATTCACATAGATATCAAATACCCCTTCTGTTTTGGTGAGTACCAAAGGTTGTTTAATAATCATTCGAGCTGTGGCGCGAGGAAAGTATTCATCGAGGGTTGAGTTATTAATCTGAAAATCACCTTTTCCATCTTTATAAAGATACACCCTGGCCTTAGCTCTTTTCCTTTTTCCAGTAGCGCTAAAATTCGGTGTTTTGGCAGAGGTAGCATCCATAATTAGACATTCCTTATAATGGCCTTAAGGGCCTTAGGCCTCATTAGGGGTAGGGGAAAAGGCTCTAATTTTTGAGCTTCGTGAGGGTGTTTGTCTTCAGGATAAATTTTTAATTTTTTAATAACACTTCTAGAAAGTTTTCCGGGTGGAAGCATTCCTTTGACAGCTTCATAAACAAGTCTTTCTGGAAATTTACTTAAAACATCTTTGGCGCTTTGCGATTTTAAACCACCCACATGGCCACTGTGTCGATAATATATTTTATCCGTCCATTTTTTTCCTGTCAGACGAACTTTTTTGGCATGAGTGACAACCACAAAATCTCCACAATCCATATGGGGTGTAAAGGAAGGTTTATTTTTTCCTCTTAAGACATTGGCAATTTCTGTAGAAAAGCGTCCCAAAACTTGATTTGAGGCATCTGCCACATACCACTTTCGACTTTTATCAAGCGTTGCGTTCACTGTTCTTTGTTTTAAAACGTTCATAGCCATGACGGGGAAGAATACTGAACGAGTATTTGAAAGTCAATGGAAAATCTTTTTTAAAAAGAGCCCCTGAGGCGGTGCAGGGGCAGGGCCCAATTTTCTGTTTTTAGAGGCCAAAAGCTCTTTAAAGTCTTCAATGGAGATCTCTTCTTTGCCAATAGCCACCAAAGCTCCTACAATATTTCGAACCATTTGTTTTAAAAATCCACTTCCTTTGACTTGATAGGTCAAATAAGGGCGTTTTTCTTGTACAAAAGATTTAAAAATCGTTCGGATGGTCGAATTTAATTTTGTTCCTGCATTTTGAAAGGCCTTAAAATCATGTTCTCCTACCAGGATTTTAGCTGCTTTTTTCATTTTTGAAATATTCAAGGGAGTGCGAATCCACCAGCTATAGTGTCTTAAAAGGGGAGAGGGAGAGGGACTATTTAAAATTTGATACACATATATTTTAGACTGAGCTTGCTTTTGAGCATGGAAGGAGGGATCTACGGTTTTTAGTTTTTTGATTTTAATATCTGCAGGTAAAATGGTATTGAATCCTTTAAAAAGTTTTATATCTGAAATAGAAGATTCAATTTGACAATGAGCGATTTGTCCCATGGCATGTACGCCTCGATCGGTTCGACTGGCTCCAATAATGGGAGTCTTGGTTTGAATCATTTTTTCAAGAGCTTCTTCTAACGTTTGCTGAATGGTTCGATAGATGAGCTGTCTTTGCCAGCCGTGGTAATTCGTGCCATCGTACTCAATAATTAATTTTAAGCGACGCATGGGATTAGAGGTTTCTAAAATTCAAATAGGAGGCCTGCTGTAATGAGATTATTTCCAGAAAAATTAAAATTATCTTGGGTGGTGCTTCGAATGAAACGATATTCTGCAAGTACATATGTGTTATTCACTCCCCAGTTAATATCAAAGGATCTTGCAGATTTGGGATCAAAGATATTGGTATTGAGTTGAACACCGCCGCCTGCCATCGTGGCTGTGCGAAAAACGCTGTAGCGATCCGCTTTTTGAGCATTACTTTGTTGGAGATAAATTCCTCCCACTCCTGCTTCAACAAAGGGAACCAGAGGTTGCCAAGACCAAAAGTGAGCTCGATAGATGCCCCCCAAAAAACCTGGGATACCCCAAAGCGTATAAAGTTGTCTAACAGAGCTTGTGTCGCGTGGGCTATCATATTCTTTTTGGATGACCCAGGCTCCCGTAGAAGCTTTGGCCCCCCATTTCCCTAAAAATTTTAAAAAATGCCATTCAAAACTTAAGTCTGCCCAAAGACCTTGGTTTCCAATATATTTGGCTTGGCCTGAGTAAATGGTTCCAAAAGCATCTCCACTTCCCGTATAATTAGAAGGACGGTATGTACCTCCCATTACACTTAGTCCCCAATTTTGGGGAGATTCTTTCGTGGGTTCTTCTTTGAAGATCACTTTATTTTCTTCAGCCATCACAAAAGCAGAAAGAAATGTTAAAAAATAAAAAAGTAAAACAAAGAAAAGTATTTTTTGTCTCATAAAAACTCACTGGCCAGGGCTTCTGCAATCTGAACGGCATTCAAAGCAGCCCCTTTTCTTAAATTATCTGACACAATCCAAAGAGCAATACCATGGGGAGTTGAAATATCTTCTCGGATTCGTCCCACACATGTTTCATCTGTTCCAGTAGTGAGCGTATTTAAAGGATAAAGATTTTGAGAAGGATCGTCGATCACTTTAACTCCTTTGGTTTGAGATAAAAGCTCTCGAATTTCTTGAGCAGAGGCTTTTTGTTCAGTTTCAATCGTAACAGCCTCTGCATGGCTTCCAAAAACAGGGACGCGCACACACGTTGCTGTTACTTGCATGGAAGGGTCATGGAGAATTTTTTTGGTTTCTAAAATCATTTTCATTTCTTCTAAGGTATAGCCGTTTTCTAAGAAGCTATCAATATGAGGAATACAATTAAAAGCAATTTGATGAGGAAATTCTTGTACGTGGATCTCGCCTTGGTTTAAAAGAGCAATGGTTTGTTTGGAAAGCTCTTCCATGGCTTTTTTTCCTTTACCAGACGTGGATTGATAAGTGGCAACCACGACTCGTTTTATTCTAAACGTATCGTGAATGGGTTTAAGCACTTGAACCATTTGAACCGTAGAACAATTGGGGTTGGCCACAATATTTTTTTGACTGTAGTGAACTAGATCTTCGTAATTAACTTCTGGAACGACCAGTGGCACTTCAGGATCCATTCGCCAGGCATTGGAGTTATCAATGCACACGGTTCCTCGCTCAGTCATTTTGGGAATTAGGGTGCGGCTGACCTCTGTTCCCGCACTCAGAAGAGCTATATCAATGGAGTCAAAATCATCCAAAGCTTCTTCATTGAGGAGTTTGACCAAAACATTTTTATCATGAAACTTTTGATATACGCCGGCAGAGTTTTTGGAAGCGTATAAAAAAAGTTTTCCGACAGGAAAATTTCTTTCTTCTAAGATAGAGAGCATTTCTTCGCCAACAGCACCCGTTGCTCCAATGATGGCTACATTTCTTTTTGCCACATTTCTTTTTGTATGAAGCATGAAAAAACCTAGTCCTTTTTTTCTATCAGCATGAGATTGGGGGAGGTGGCTTCTTGTTTCTTTTGACGAGAGGCAATACGAATTTTTTGTTCGTATCCCAATACATGAAAAATAGGTCCTGAAACCACGTAGCCTATCATGACCACAAACATCATGATGCCGGGATTATAAGCCACGATCATCAGTACGAAAACGACAAAAACTAAAAATCCAAACGAGCGTTTATCTCTAAAATCTAAATCTTTAAAGCTCCGATATTTAATGCTGCTGACCATCAAAAAAGCAAGGGCAACGGTTAATCCTAAATTAAAATAATTGTGACTTTCTTCGAGCATGAGTTCATGAAAAAGAAGAATGGTGGTGGCGATAACAAAGGCTGCCACAGGGATAGGCAATCCTTCAAAATACGCTTTTTCAGCTGAAGCTGTTTTTACATTAAATCGTGCAAGTCGCAAAGCCCCACATGCGATAAAGACAAAACAGACGAGCCAACCGATTCGCCCAAAAGATTCAATCGACCAAAGATACATGAGCAGGGCAGGTGCAATACCAAAAGAAACAAGATCCGACAGGGAATCGTATTCTTCTCCAAACTTGGAGCCTCCTTTGGTCAGGCGGGCTACTCGGCCATCTAAAAGATCAAAAATGCCAGCAATAAAAATGGCTGTAGCTGCGGGAATATATAAATCTTGAAGTCCGGCAATGATCGAATAAAAACCACAAAAAAGATTGGCAGTTGTAAAAAGATTGGGAAGAAAATGAATAACATTGGGCTTGGATTTCATCTTAATGTTCCTATCACAGTTTTTCCGCCTCGTACAGCTTCTCCTACTTTCACTTTAAGGGAAACCTGTGGAGGTAAATAAAGATCTACACGAGAGCCAAATTGAATAAGTCCAAACCGTTGGCCACGCAAAAGCTCATCTCCCACTTTCGCATAACTGACAATACGTCGACACAACCAACCTGCAATTTGAACAACCACAAATTTATTTTTTTGGACATCTTCTAAAAGAAGAGCATTTTGTTCATTGAGGTCTGAAGCTTTATCTACGCTTGCAAGATGAAATTTTCCTGCGTGATAATACGTATCTAAAACTTTTGCTGTAATAGGGGCTCTATTGATGTGGCAATTTAGGGGAGACATAAAAATAGAGACGCGACATCGGGTGTCTTTTAAAAATTTTTTTTCATAGGCATCTGTAATAAGACAAATTTTTCCATCTGCAGGGGCAATAATCAGTCCCTGTTGAGATGGGGTGATACGTTTTGGATTTCTAAAAAAAGAAATAATAAAAAGTGTTAAAACGCCTAAAAATATTGCAGGTAATAGTGCTTTAAGAATAAGCAAAATTAAGGTCAATAAAAGACTTGTGCCGATCCACGGAAAACCCTCACGAGCAATGATAAATCCTTGATTTTGCATAAGAAAACGGTGAAACCATACCATGCTAATTTGTCTAAGTCAATGTGCCTAAAAAAATGTCTGGCACCAAAGTGTCACCAAAGTGTTTGGTACCCCCACCAGGTGCACTTTATCTTGTTTGGCGTATTTTAAATTGCTACAATAAATATTCACGCTCTTTATAAGGGGGTAAATTCATGATTCTATTTGCAATTACAACATCTTTAGTGGGGGCTCAGTATCATGCATGGGATTTAGTTATCCATGCAGGGCCGATGGTGAAATTGGTACTTTTGCTTTTGGTTTTAGCCTCTGTTTTTTGCTGGGCCATTATCATTTCTAAATATTATGTGTTTCGGGATGCCAAGCGACACACCGCTCTTTTTTTAGATGATTTTTATGAAGGAAATAGCTGGGATGATCTCTTTAAAAAAATGAATCTCTTTAAAAGTGCTCCTTTGGCCCATGTGTTTCAAGCAGGCTATACGGAACTTCAAAAAGGGCCTAAAAAAGAAGAGGAGTTGGATCAACCCCATTTTGAAAACGTCATTCGTGCTTTAAGGCGTGCCATCACATCTGAAACAACTCGCCTTGAAAAAACCACATATTTTTTAGCCACCACGGGAGCTACTGCCCCTTTCGTGGGACTTTTTGGAACGGTGTGGGGCATTATGAATTCTTTCCAAGGCATTGGGGCGACGGGTGTGGCCAATTTAGCGGTGGTGGCTCCTGGAATTTCTGAAGCGTTGATTGCTACAGCCATGGGACTTGCGGCGGCCATTCCTGCGGTTGTGGCGTATAACTATTTTCAGTCGGGATTAAAAGTTTTTGTATCGGAAATGGAAAATTTTTCTCATGATTTTACAAATATTATTAAGAGGAATATGTAATGGCGTTTAGCCCTGACGGACAAGATCCTCGTCGCTCTTTGATGGCAGAAATTAATGTGACACCCATGGTGGATGTCATGCTTGTGCTTCTCATTATCTTTATGATTACCACTCCTCTTTTGGAACAAGGGATTCCTGTGGATTTGCCTCAAACCAAAACAACGTCTATTGATCCTACAGAAAAACAAATGGTGCTGGTATTAACCAAAAACAAAGATATTTTCTTGGGCAAAGAAAAATTAAATATGAAAACCTTGGAAACGTCTTTGGGAGAAGCACTTCGGCAAACCAAGCGCAGGGAAGTTTTTATTCGGGCGGATCGAGCGGTTGAGTATGGGTTTGTGGCAGAAGTGATGGCATCTATTAAAAGTGCGGGGGTGACTCGCATTGGACTTGTGACCGAGCCACTTCCTCCAAAATAATTCATGAAACAATATGCGTATCTAAGTCAATTTAGCCAACCGTATTTTAAAAAAGCGCTCAGCACGTCTTTAATTCTTCATGGAATTATTTTTGTTTTGGCCCTGGTGGCGCCGTTACTGCCGCTCCTTCAAGGCAAGAGCGCTTTAACGTATACCTCGACCATTCGTGTGGACATTGTAGATCTTCCGGATGAACGGCTTTCAGAAATTGAAAAAAATATTGTTTCAACCCAAGATTCCATTAAATCTCTTAAAAAAGAAGTCGAAACCTCCTATCATGATAAAGATGCCCTGCAGTTTAAGTCCTCTAAAAAACTTAAAAAAGAAGCCTCTCAGGCCATTGAGCGTATGAAGGCCCTCAAGTCTTTAGAAGAATCTCAGCAAAAACAAAAGAAAGCAATTTTAAGAAAAGGAAACATAGCGACGGGCGGTGCGGAGTCCATTTCTGCACAAGAAGAAGGGATTCCTTTAGATGCGTATCGAAGCATTATCTCAGAAAGAGTGAAATTACGTTGGGCACTCCCCTCTTATTTGAGACGGCAAGAAAAATTATCTGGAAAGCTCATTGTATTTTTAAGTAATGATGGAACGGTTTTAAGAAAACAAATTGTGTCTTCTGGGAATTCCGAATTTGATGATTTTATGAATCGAGCCTTGGAAGAAGCGCTTCCTTTCCCATCTGTTCCAGCTGAAGTTCAAAAAGATTTACGGTATGATGGGATGGCTCTTACTTTTTTTGCAAAGGAGTTACGATGAAAAAAGTTTTAAGCTTAGGCCTAATAAGTGTCATGAGTTTGTTTTTTATGGTGCGTCCGATTTTTTCCAAAAGAATTTATATTGTCGTGGATAATGCGAGGCTTAGACAGTCTCTTATTTCTTTTCCGCCTTTTAAAAATCTAGACGAAGATCAAGGAGCTCAAGAACTTGGAGATCAAGTGGGCCGGATTGCCCGAGACGATTTTGAATTTACAGGAATCTTTAGTTTTATCGATCCCAGAGATTTGTCTTTATGGAAAAAGGGTGGTTATGAACTCTCAGACATTGATTTTAAAGAATGGAATAGTTTGGGCACAGAGTTTCTTATTGCAGGAGGCTATCGCACCAGTGGAGATTCTCTTTCTTTAGATGTGAGGCTGTATGATATCCGCAGTGCTAAAATGGTTTTTGGAAAAAAATATATTGCTCAAAACAAAGATATTCGGGCTTTGGCCCATCGATTGGCAGATGCAGTTGTAGAGGAGCTCACAGGTGAAAAAGGGATTTTCCAAACCAAGATTTTATTTGTATCTGATAAAACAAAACACAAAGAACTTTATGTGATGGATTATGATGGAAAAAATATTCAGCAATTAACGTTTCATAAGTCCATTGTGTTTTCTCCAGGCTGGTCCCCCGACGGGAAAAAAATTACGTATTCAAGCTATACGACCCACGAGCACAATATCAAAAACTTAGATCTTTTTATGTTGGATATTACAACGGGCGATCAAAAAGTTATTTCTAGAAAAGAGGGGCTCAATAGCGGGGCCAGCTGGTCCCCCAATGGCAAAGAGATTGCTCTTACGATGAGTTATGAGGGAGATCCTGATATTTATATTATGAATGTAGACAGCGGGGCTGTTCGGAAGGTGACCAATCATCCAGCCTTAGATGTAGAGCCGGCTTGGTCTGCAGATGGTCAAAAAATTATCTTTTCATCAGGGCGAGCCCCTTTAGCGCATTTATACGTAATGAAAAAAAATGGGGAATCTGTAGAACGCCTTACCTTTGCTGGTCGCTTTAATTCTTCCCCCAGCTGGTCTCCCAAAAATGATAAAATTGTTTTTGCAGGAGATTTAGGGGGATATTTTGATCTTTTCCTCATTAATCCCAATGGAACAGGGCTCCAAAGGCTTACAAAATCTCAAAATAGAGAAAATAATGAGCATCCGTGTTGGTCTGCCGATGGGCGTCATAGTGTGTTTAGTTCCAATCGTTCTGGCAAGTACGAATTGTATAGTATTAATGATGATGGAAGTAATGAACGGAGCCTCTTAAAAAACTATGGGAATCTGACAGCTCCCGCCTGGTCCCCTTATCTTGAGTAGCCATCTAACTATCCACACAACTGTGGATAACTTTGTTAAAAATTGTGGATAACGTATAAAAAAAATTGATTTTAAGCCATCCTAGCAGATTGCTTATAAAATAATCACAGTGTTTTTTGTTTTTTAGAAATTAAATTTTTTAAAATTTGAGTAGCCGCAGGATCTTTATCTTTTATTTTAGAAAGAATATCTTCTAAAAGTCGAAGATCTTCTTGGGTTCTACTTTGAAGGCTTAAGAGCATTTGATTAAACTTATCTTTCACATCTTGAAATTCATCTCGAGCTCTTAGGTTCATGGGGGTATGGCAAGTTCCTTCAGTGATTTCTTGAAGTTTTCGCTTTAAAACAAATAGGGGGCCAACCATTTTATGTGTTAGAAGTATCCCAAGAAGAGTCAGAAAAATAATTAAAAAGCCTAAAATGGCTAGCAAATGATAATTGAGGAACTTTTTCCAATAGGAAATTAAAGCCAAAACTTCAGGGCGATCCGTGAGGCCGCTTGTTAAAAGAACATGATAACTTTCCCTTAAAGAATAAAAAAGAAGTCCTCCAATCAGAAGAGCTACGACAACGGCCACAGAAGCTAAAAGAAATGCATATTTTAGTTGGAAGTCTTTATCAATCAGGTAGTGGGTGCGAAAGGTCTTCAACGTATGCGGTCGATTTCGTATCCTATGGCCAGGCCTCCCAGACGCGAAAGATTTTGGTAAAGAAGGCCTAATGTTTTATCGGTTTGTTTTTTGACTTTTGCAGCTGTGCCTCGGGTCATAACGACGGGTTGAAATAAGAACTCTCTGGAAGAAAGAATGTTTTTGGCTGTTTTATCTGTGTAGGTTTTAATATAGCCTCCAGTAATCTCATTGCCTAGAAGATAGGCTACTGTTTCTCCAACAAATTTATTAAAAAGAGGTCTTACGGGAACGGCTTCTTGAATGAGGACTTCATTAATCACAGATTGGCTTTTGCCATTTATTTTTTTAGCTTTTTTCTTAAAATAAAGCTCAGAGAGTTCTTTTGGGGATCGGATCGAAAGAATTCCCATACCATACGTGCCACGGTTATTGACAATTTGAACGGCAGGGCGCTGAGCGACCTTATATTCTCGATATTTTTGTTCCAGATTTTGCAAAAGAATATTTGTGGAGGTGGCAATTTTTTCAACCCCACTTTTTTCCTCAAAATTTACATGAGTATCCACATGGAATTGTGTGGAAATAAGCCAGGGATCAATTCCAATAAGATCAGAAAAATCCTTAGCTAAGGTATTAAAAATATTTAAGGAATCACTCCGTTTGTGCATGTAAGAGAGGACCTTATAGGGAGGATTTAAGGGTTGTTTAAGATTTGAAAGTTTGAGTGTGAGATCTGATGTAAAGGGATCGGTGAGGAGTACAAAATCCGGATCAAATTTTCCTACTCGAATTTTATCTCCTGCAAAAGTAACAGGAAAAATTTTCAGAGTTTTTTTGGAAGGCGTTTTAATTTTTGAAGGAGCATCTAGAGTTTCCAGTGTTCCCAGTTCCACTTTTAGATTACTTTTCTTTAAGAGTTGGATGAGCGTAAAAAGGTGTTCATAATAAAAAGGGTTAGAGTGGCGAACTGTAGCTAAGAGTAAGATTTTTTTGAGTTTTTCTATATCCGAATGATATTTTTTAAAGTATTTTTTAATCAGTTGAGGGGCATTCCTTAAATCTGCTTTGGCAACATGATTTAAGCCCGTTGGAAAAAATTGCACATCTGAAATGGTCGTTTTAAAACCACTGTCTTTAATAACTACGGAGGCTAGGAGGGGGACGGGAATACGTTTGAGGTGTTTTTCAAACCATCCAGAAACTTCGTAACTATTCTTTTTTATTGAAGAAATTACAGGTTCATACATATTCACTATCCCTCTTTGTCTCTTTTTAGCTAAGGGGCATTGGTTTAAGCTGTGGGGACTATAGCAAAACCTTTCACAAAACTCAATAGGGCTGTTGAGGGTTGTTGAAAAAGGCCCATCTAACGAGGCGGAGTGTAATATTTACGTCCTTGGAGGGGGGTAGGTAGATGAATTTGAGAAACTTTGGCATCTTTATAATCATGGGCGTATTGATAGTCTTTTCCATACCCTAAATCTTTCATGAGTTTGGTGGGAGCGTTGCGTAAATGAAGAGGAACCTCTAGATTTCCTTTTTCTTTGGCATCACTCAAAGCTTTTTGAAGTGCAACATACGAAGCATTACTTTTAGGTGCGGTGGCCAAATAGGTAACCGCTTGGGCTAGGGGGATTTGTGCTTCAGGAAGTCCCACAAAATCCACGGCTTGCATAGTGGCGACAGCCAAGGGCAGCGCATGAGGATCGGCATTTCCAATGTCTTCCGATGAAAAAACCACCATCCGGCGAGCAATGAAGAGAGGATCTTCCCCTGCCTCTAGCATCCGACACATCCAATAAAGCGCGGCATCGGGATCAGAGCCCCGCATGCTTTTAATGAAGGCAGAGATAATGTTATAGTGCTCTTCTCCTTTTTTATCATAATAAAGATTTTTCTTTTGAAGGGCTTCTTCAATAAGAATGGTTGATAGTTTTTTTGTTTTATCTTTTTCACAAAAGTGGCTGGCCAATTCTAAGGTATTTAAGGCCGATCTTAAATCTCCATTTGAAGATTCTGCTAAAAAATGAAGAGCCTCTGTATCCATAGATAGAGCCAATTTTTCCAAAGCTTTTTCAATAACAGTTTTAATGTGGACGTCTGTTAGGCGTTTTAAGACCAGTACGCGTGTACGAGATAAAAGAGGAGCGTTGACTTCGAAAGAAGGATTTTCAGTGGTAGCCCCAATGAAGGTGACCACCCCTTTTTCCACAAAGGGCAAAAGATAGTCTTGTTGGGCCTTATTGAAGCGATGAATTTCATCAATAAATAAGATTGTTTTTTTGTTGTATAGCTTAGCCCTTTCCTTAGCTTCAGCCATAATTTCTTTTAAGTCTTTAACATTGGCTGTGACAGCAGAAATGGGAACAAAAATACTTTCTGTCCCCTGAGCCAGAAGATGTGCCAGGGTTGTTTTTCCTACTCCAGGAGGGCCCCACAAAATCATCGAAAAGAGAGAGCGGCTTTCCAATAAATTTCGGAGCACTTTTTGGGGGCCTACCAAATGTTCTTGTCCCACAAATTCATCGATGGTTTTGGGACGCATGCATTCAGCCAGTGGCACATTTTTTTGAGCTTTTTGGTCAAAAAGATCCATGTTCTCCATAGATGATGAGTGTTAGCAGGGGTTTCCTTTCTTGTAAAGTGAAGAGCTTCATGGTAGGTTTTTTTTAAAAATGCCCCAAAAAAAATGCCAACGATAAAAAAAATTGGATTTATCATTAAAAAAGGAAATGCCAAAGCCTCTTCCTTTGTAGAGAAGCTTTTACCGTGGCTTGAAAAACAAGGGTATAAAGTGTATCTGCCCCAACCTTTGTTTTCAGATATGAAGTTGGCTGAAAAAGCAACTCTGTGTAGCTTTGAGGATTTAGAAGCCGTAGATCTTTTGGTGACCTTTGGTGGAGATGGAACGTTTATTCGAGGGGTGAAGTTTTTAGAGGGAGCTAAAGTTCCTGTGGCAGGAGTGAATTTTGGAGAGTTTGGATTTTTAACACAAACCCATCATGACAATTTTGAAAAAACATTTGTCCCCTTTTTAAAAGGGGATTTTCGTGTGGAAGAGCGTTCAAAACTGAAAGTAGAGGTGCATCGCAAGGGAAAGCCTGCGGTGACATACCATGCATTAAACGATGTGGTTCTTCATACGTTTGGAATAGCACGCATTGCAAAATATAAAGTTTCTGTGGATGGGCATCTTTTAATGACATTGCGTGCAGATGGAATGGTTGTGTCTACGCCAACTGGATCTACCGCTTATTCCTTTGCGGCGGGTGGCCCTATTGTGGATCCTCAAAGTCCGCTTATTATTTTTACTCCCATTTGTCCTCAAAATGTGGCGCACAGACCCTTGGTCTTTTCAGATAGCAGTATGGTGGAGGTAGAGGTGTCCTCCAGAAATAGTGAAATTCTTTTAACCAGCGATGGGCAAGAGCAGTTTCAAATTGAAGAAGGAGACCAAATTAAAGTTCAAAAGTCTACTCAAAAAGCCTATTTTGCCAAAAGCCCTACATATAACTACTTTGAAGTCATAAGAAATAAGCTCTTTGGGCACTCCTAAAAACTACCCATCTGCTGCGTTGCCCGCTCGATCCCTCCCTGCGACGTACTTTTAATGTACGCCTCAGTCGTGCTCTCGCGGGCGCCTTGCATCTGGGCACTTTTTAGGGGTGCCCCAAAATTCGAGTAATGGTTGACTTTTATTTTTGAAAATAGCTATACTTAAAAAGCGTAGTACGTGGCACTACATTATACTACGTTATGGTCTAAACTGAGAATATACTTATGAAACTAGATGCCTATGGCTTAAGCGATATTGGACGTAAGCGGCAAAATAATCAGGATAGCTATCTATTAAATGATAAGGCCAAGCTTTATGGGGTGGCTGATGGGATGGGGGGGCATGTGGGAGGAGAGGTGGCTTCTAAGTTGGCTGTTGACACCCTAAATAAGGTATTTTCCTATACCAGCCGTTCCTTTGATTCTGCCTCTTATTTGGTCAAAGCTATTCAAGAAGCCAATAACATCATTTATGAAAAGGCAGTTCAAACCCCTTCCTTAAAAGGCATGGGCACCACAGTGACTTGTCTTTTGTTTTCTTATGATACGGTTTTTATTGCGCATGTAGGAGACAGTCGCGCTTATTTTATTCGCGAAGGGATGATTTGGCAGCTTTCGCAAGATCACTCTTTGGTTTCAGAACAGATGGTGTCGGGTGGGGCAACCGCATTAAGAAACATCATTACGCGTTCTGTGGGCTATGATCGCCAAGTAGAGGTGGATCTTTATACAAAAAAAGTGGCTGCTGGGGATATTTATTTACTCTGCTCGGATGGCTTATATGGTTTTGTAAACCACAAAGAAATGGCACGTGTAGCTTGCTCTTTTCCATTAGCTGCTGCAGCAAAAAAATTTATTGAACTCGCAAATCAACGGGGAGGAGACGATAACATTACAGCTATTCTTGTAAAAGTGGAGGAGATATGATACCAAAACTTAAAATGATTAAAAAAATTAGATTTTCTTATTGGCTCTGTGCATTGTTTGTGGTTGCTTTTGGGATTTTAGGTTTTAGGTATTTTAAGCTTCATCAAGAATTTGAGCGCTATCAAGTTCACTATGGACAGAGCATCGCTATGGTGGATCAAATTTCTGAGATTAAAGATACCTTGTCAACCCTTGATCAAACTTTGAATCAGATTACAAAATTTTCTTCTAAGCTAAAAATTATTGCCCGAATTAAAAAAGGTATGGAGGGCAAAAAGATGGCTGAGAAAAGAAAAAAGCAAGAGATTCAAAACCCTCCTAGTCTCGAAAAGATGAATTTAAAAGCAAAGGACTTAAGATCAGAAGCACAAACCCAGGCAGCTTATTTAGCGGAGCTGGATGAATTTTTTAGTGAAAATGAGACTTTGCTTACGTCGGTCCCTTCTATAAAGCCTGCTCAAGGATATGTTACATCTCGCTTTGGATTTCGAAGAGCTCCGGCAGGACAATGGCACATGCATAAAGGAGTCGATATTGCTGCCAATTATGGAACAAAAGTGGTTGCCCCAGCGGATGGTTTGGTAGAGGCCATTGGGTATTCTCCAGGCTATGGAAGGCATATTATTTTAGATCATGGGTATGGGGTTAAAACTATTTTTGCGCATACCTCGCAAACATTGGTGAAGCCTGGGCAACTTGTTCAGCGAGGGACACGCATTGCGCTTGTAGGACGTTCGGGTCATGCGCGGGGAGTTCATCTTCATTATGAAGTGAGGGTGGATGATGTCCCTGTAGATCCTTCCGATTTTATCTTGAACTAAAACGCTCACTTTTTGGTGATTCTTTTGCCAAAAATACCTTCTCCAATTCTAATTTGAGTGGCTCCTTCTTCAATTGCGATTTTAAAATCATGTGTCATTCCCATGGATAGTTCTTTTAAAGGATACTGAGGAAACTGCTTTTGCATCTCTTTTTGGAGCAGTGCCATTTTTTGAAAATAAGGACGAGAGTTTTTGGGATCCTCATTAAAAGGAGGGATGGCCATGAATCCTTGTACTTCAATCAAAGGACTTTTGTCTAAAGAACTTAAAAACTTTTGGACATCTTTGGGAAGTATCCCAGATTTTGTTTTTTCTTCGCCTATATTCACTTCCACTAAGACGGAGATTTTTTTATTATATTTTTGAAGGGCTTGAAAAAGTTTAAGGCTATCTAAGGTGTGAATGGCTGAAATT
>JAHFEZ010000059.1 GCA_023248265.1 Deltaproteobacteria bacterium | reverse complement strand
CTTAAGATTATGAATGCGAGACTTGATTTATCAACACCAGAAATCATTACGCCAGCTCAATTAATGCTGTAAGTTAGGGAGGGCAACATGAAAGCAAAAGGAAAAAGAATAAAAGAAGAAGAAGAAAACCCTTTAGATTTAGCTCGTCGATTACGGCATGAATATTTCTCTCAGTTTAATTATGATTACGATAAAATTTTTAAAGATTTAAAAAAGGGAGAAGAAAAATACAAAGATCGAGTTATTGATCCAAAAACACTTCCCAAAAAGTAGCATTGGCATCATTTTTGCTTATACCTTCCAAGTGTGAAATTAAGGGACGTAAAAAACTTATCCAATGAGCAGCTTTTGCGGGTGGCATTTTGTGTGGGCCAAGAGATCAACCGACGGTGGAAAGGGGAAAAGGGAGAGGCCCCCAAGCAGTTTCATGATTGCAAAGACGTGTTTTCCTATTTTCATTATCGTTTGTGGGCGAAACAGCAAGAATATTTGTGTTGCCTCATTTTAAATCATAAAAATCAGCTTTTGGATGAAAGAGTGATATCGATGGGTACGGTGAATGCGAGCCTCATTCACGCTCGAGAGGTTTTTGCGCCAGCCATTGAAAAAAGAGCCTCAGGAATTCTTTTGGTTCATAATCATCCGTCCGGCAATGCCACGCCCAGTCCAGAGGATTTGGAGGTGACCAAACGCTTGAAAAAAGTGGGAAAGCTGGTAGGAATAACACTTTTAGATCATTTGATTATTGGAAAATATCAATATTATAGCGACAGCTTAAAAACAGTGGTGCATGTGTGAAAACAATTTTTGTATCCGACCTTCATATTCAAGGCCTTGAAGACCCCACACTCAAAGCTTTCTTAGCTTTTTTAGATGAGAGGGAGGGGACGATTTCCCGACTTGTAATTGTAGGCGATCTTTTTGATTTTTGGGTGGGATTTCGTTCTGTTGTGTATGTACACTATGTCCCTGTTTTAGAGCGGTTGTGGCGTCTTCGGCAAAAAGGTGTTGTGATTGATTATGTCGAAGGAAATCATGATTTTGATTTGGGCCCTTTTTTTAGGGATATTCTCAAAGTAAATGTCATTCCCAAAGAGGCCTCACTCCAGCTGGACCACTGGAATATTTATCTGACCCACGGGGATGGAATAAATCCGAAAGACAGGGGATATCATATTTTGCGATGGTTTTTGAGAACGCCTTTCACACGGTTTCTTATCAAAATTTTACCGGCCTCTTGGCTTTGGGCCATTGGAAAAAAATCTTCCCATGTGAGTCGCCACTATCGAAATGTGCATCCTCAAACGGCAGAGCTTTATCGTAGTTTCGCTCAAAAAAAATTAGAAGAAGGCTCCAGCGATGTTGTGATCTTAGGGCACAGCCACACGCCTGAAGAAAAAGAGTGGGAGATCGCTGGCAAAAAGAAATATTATTTTAATTTAGGAGACTGGATTACACACTTTACGTACTTGGAATATGAAGGAGGTATTTTTCGTCTCAAAAAGTTTGTCTTTACAGGCGGCACATAATCCTGATATACTAGAATCAATTATAAGGCTATTTTCAGTATTCTCTTTTTCTCATTCTCTACTAGAACAAGTAAAAAAATTCGTAGGTGACGTGTATTAAAGAAAGTCCCCGAAGTCACCGATAAGGAGATCAAAGGGTATGAGTCATACGGGAAGAGACATACTGTCGTTGGTCCAAGAGCTTCAACAAAAAGCCCACTACCGGGATTTAACCTGGGAAGGGTCTTTCGAACAATATCTGGATATCGTTAAGGAAAATCCTTTTGTTTCGCGAACCGCCTATCAGCGTATTTATGACATGCTGATGTCTTATGGCACCACAGAATACGAAGAGTCTAGGAAAAAAATTACGCACTTTCAGTTTTTTGATGATGCTTCCCATGGGGGAAAAGATGCTCTTTATGGGCTGGATATCCCCTTAATGAAGCTTGTGAGTGTGTTTAAATCCGCCGCTCAGCGCTATGGGACAGAAAAAAGAATTATTTTGCTCCATGGGCCGGTGGGATGTGCCAAAAGTACGATTTGTCGTCTTTTGAAAAAAGGATTGGAGGAATATTCCAAAACGCCTGAAGGAGCCATTTATTCCTATAGTTGGGTGGACCAGGGAGATGAATGGGTGAAAAAAGAACTTTTGGGGAGTACATCTGAGTTTGTCTGCCCCATGCATGAAGAGCCTTTGCTCCTCATCCCAGAAGAATTTCGTCAGCCCGTGGTTCGAGAGCTGACACGTGGTAAACAACTTGAGTATAAACTTCAACTCGAAGGAGAGCTGTGCCCTCCGTGCCGGTTTATTTTTAAGCATTTGTTGACGCACCTTAAAGGAGATTGGAAGGCCGTCCTCAAATATATTAAAGTTCGACGGGTTGTGCTTTCTGAAAAAGATCGTATAGGGATTGGAACCTTCCAACCTAAAGATGAAAAAAATCAAGACTCCACAGAACTTTCTGGAGATATTAATTATAGAAAGATTGCCATTTATGGATCCGATTCGGATCCTCGGGCTTTTAATTTCGACGGAGAGTTTAATATTGCCAATCGTGGGATGATTGAGTTTATTGAAATTTTAAAATTAGATACGGCCTTTTTGTATGATCTTTTAGGGGCCACCCAGGAACATAAAATTAAACCCAAAAAATTTGCTCAAACGGATATCGATGAAGTGATTATTGGCCATACCAATGAACCTGAATATCGAAAGCTTCAAAGCAATGAGTATATGGAAGCGCTCCGAGATCGAACGGTTAAAATTGATATTCCGTATATTACAAAGCTTAAGGCTGAAACAAAAATTTATGAAAGAGATTTTAATCAGGAGCGTATTCGAGGAAAACACGTTGCGCCCCATACACTCAAAATGGCAGCCATGTGGGCGATTTTGACACGTCTGGAGCCCCCTAAAAAAGCCAATCTATCTTTGGTGCAAAAATTAAAACTCTACGATGGCACTGTTCTTCCAGGCTATACCGAAGAAAATGTGAAGGAGCTTAGAAAAGAAACCCTGCGAGAAGGGCTAACAGGAATTTCTCCCAGATATATTCAAGATAAAATTTCAAATGCATTGGTCAATGAAGAGACCAGCTGCCTCAATCCTTTCTTGGTGCTTTCGGAACTCCACAAGGGACTCAAACACCATGTGATGGTCAATAGCGATGAACAAAGACGTCGCTATGAAGAACTTTTGGCCATGGTGCGACATGAATATGAAGAAATTGTAAAGAGCGAAGTCCAGCGTGCGATTTCTTGTGATGAAGAGTCGGTGGCCAGATTGTGTATGACCTATATTGAAAATGTGAAGGCTTATACGCAGCGGGAAAAAGTGAAGAACAAATATACCGGAGAATACGAAGAATCTGATGAAAGACTCATGCGGTCGATTGAAGAAAAAATTGATATTCCCGAAATCAGAAAAGATGATTTCCGTCGAGAAGTTATGAATTATATTGCTTCTTTGGCTTTAGAGGACAAAGTTTTTGATTATCAATCCAATGATCGCCTGCGACGGGCTTTGGAACTTAAACTTTTTGAAGATCAAAAAGATACGATTAAGATTTCTACCCTCGTGTCCCGAAATGCGGATCCGATTGCTCAGGAGAGAATCAATATTATCAAAAGCCGTCTCATTAAAAATTACGGCTATTGTGAGATTTGTTCATTAGATGTTCTCAATTTTGTGGCCAGTATCTACGCAAGGGGGGATGTTAGGAGAACGGCGTGATCCACAAAATTGAGCGGGATTACTACCGCTTTAAAGATATCATCAAGGGTCGCATCAAGCAAAATCTCAAAAAATATATTACAAAAGGGGAGCTCATTGGGGCTCAAGGAAAAAATCTCATCAGCATTCCTCTGCCCCAAATAGACATTCCTAAATTTCGCTATGGCCAAGAGCAAATGGGGGGTGTGGGTCAAGGTGAAGGAAAAGTAGGAACAGTCATTGGAAAAGGGGGGCAAGAAGCAGAAGCTGGAACGTCACAGGCAGGCAATCTGCCCGGAGAGCACGTGTTAGAAGTGGAAGTGAGCTTGGAAGAACTGGCCAGCATGATGGCTGAGGAGCTGGATTTGCCTCGGATTCAGCCTAAAGGACATGGGATAGTTTCAAATTTAGCCAATCGTTATTCAACCATTCGCACGAGTGGGACAGAGTCGCTTCGGCATTTTAAGCGTACCTATAAAGAAGCTCTCAAACGGCAAATTGCTCATGGGGAGTATAATCCAGACAATCCCAATGTTGTTCCCATCAAACGAGACAAGCGGTATCGTTTTTGGAAGCCCACTCCCCGTCCCGAATATAATGCAGCCATTATTTATATTATGGATGTATCGGGGTCTATGGGCGATGAGCAAAAAGAAATTGTCCGAATTGAATCCTTTTGGATCGATACATGGCTTCGTTCTCAATATGACAATATTGTCTGTCGCTACATTATTCACGATGCCCAAGCCAAGGAAGTCGACCAAAATACATTTTATCACACAAGAGAGAGTGGAGGGACGCTCATTTCTTCGGCCTATAAGATGGCCAAGACACTTATTGAAACCGAATATCCTTCCCAAGATTGGAATATTTATGTGTTTCATTTTTCCGATGGAGATAATTGGTCTGGAGAAGATACAAAACTTTGTATTGATCTTTTAAAATACCATTTATGTCCCAGAACCAATCTTTTTTGTTATGGCCAAGTGGAAAGCCGATATGGGAGTGGCCAATTTATTAAAGATTTGCGGGATGCATTTCCACAAGAAGAAAAAATTGTGACTTCTAAAATTGATGATAAGGATGCGATTTATAAATCCATTAAAGAGTTTTTAGGAAAAGGGAAATGATCAAAGTAAAAAATGAACTTCAAGATCTCCAAAAGCAAATTGAGCTTTGGGCCCGAGACTATGGGCTTGATTTTTTTGAAACTATTTTTGAGCTTATCGATGCCAAGCATCTCAATGAAATTGCAGCCTATGGAGGATTTCCGACGCGCTATCCTCATTGGCGCTTTGGGATGATCTATGACAGTTTGAGTAAGGGCTATGAATATGGGCTTCAAAAAATCTATGAACTCGTGATCAATAACGATCCTTGTTATGCCTACCTCATGAATTCTAATACATCTGTAGATCAAAAAATTGTGATTGCACATGTCTATGCGCATTGTGATTTTTTTAAAAATAATCAGTATTTTAAAAATACCCATCGAAAAATGGTGGATGAAATGGCCAATCACGCCTCTCGTATTCGGCACACGGGAGAAGGGATGGGGTTTGAAGAAGTTGAAAATTTTATCGATCTTTGTTTATCATTAGAAAATTTAATCGACGTTCATGCTCCCCTTCGCAAAGAGAATGATATCCTGGGTTTCCTCATTGAAAAAGCTCCTCTCGAAGATTGGCAAAGGGAAATCATGATTATGCTTCGACAAGAAGCCTATTATTTTTTGCCTCAAGCCCAAACAAAAATTATGAATGAAGGATGGGCTAGTTTTTGGCACTCTAAAATTTTAACTGAAAAAGCTCTAAAAGATGTCGACATCGTTGATTTTGCAGACCATCATGCCGCAACCCTGGCCACGCAGCCAGGTCAAATCAATCCCTATAAATTAGGCATAGAAATTTTCCGAGATATTGAAGAGCGTTGGAATAAGGGACACTATGGAAAAGAATATGAAGAGTGCGAAGATATTGAATTTAAAAAGAAGTGGGATAAAAAATTAGGAAAAGGATTGGAGAAAATTTTTCAAGTCCGAAAGCTTTATAATGATGTCACATTTATTGATGAGTTTTTAACGCCAGAGCTGTGTGAAAAATTAAAGCTTTTTGTGTATGCCTATAACAAACGAAATGGAACTTATGAAATCATAGACCGAGATGTTAAAAAAGTGAAGGACAAGCTTTTATTTTCTTTAACCAACTTTGGACAACCCATGATTGCTGTTACAGATAGGAATTTTGAAGGGAAAGGGGAGCTTTTATTGACACATGCACACATGGGAGTGGATTTAAAACTTTTAGAGGCTAAAGAAACCCTGGAGAGAATTCAAAAGATTTGGAAACAGCCTGTTTGTCTTGAAACTATCATCAATGGCGAAAAACGTCTGCTCATCTTCGACGGAAAAGAACACCGCGAAAAAGCGCTTTAAAAAAAAGAAGCGGCTTCACATTCCTTTAAGCTTTGATATTTTTGTTTAACTGATTCTAGTGGAGCAGTTGCAAGCTGTTCTTCTAGAAGTTTTGTTTCTAGAAGATATTGAATTCTTTTCCATTTGGTTTCTAATCGTTCCCACTGATTTTCTTCTTCTATGGCCTCGTCCCTTTTTAAAAAGAGTTCTTTAAAGTGTTCATATTCTGGATGTTTGAGCATGGCATTTTTAGCAGATTGGAAGATTTGAGGTTGAGCAATAAATATACTGCCGTGGTTGGCTCCATAGGGGTTGTTAAAAATAGGGTAGATCATCGAAAGCTCATTTCGAATTTGAACAAATACTTCATCTAGAAGATTTTGAGCTGTTTGTCCTTTTTGGGAACTCATCTCTTTCCTCTTTTGAAGTTGGGCCAGCTGTTCTTCTGCAAAAACCAAAGGAAGTTCAAGGGTGCTTATATCGTAGCCTGTTTTTTCTTTTAATCCCTCAACGATAGCTTGCTCAATAGGTGTGAGTGTATCTTTTATATCATTCCATGTTTTTCTTTTGAGTGCGGTCGAAAGAGAAAATCCTTGTTCTCGCAGAAGCTGGCTGGAAGTTGTGGTGGGGATGTCGATAGAATTTTCATGAATAATGACATAGGCATGCGCTTCATCTGAAGTCACT
>JAHFEZ010000018.1 GCA_023248265.1 Deltaproteobacteria bacterium | reverse complement strand
CTACTTTGATCAAGGAAAATACGACTTAGCCATTGAAGCTTTAGAAAAGGCCATCCAATGGGATCCTGCCTATCTTGCTTCTTATGAAATTTGCGCGATGGCATATTTAATTTTAGACCAGAAAGATAAAGCAGAAGATCTCTATAAAAAATCTGAAAGATTTAAGCGTCAGGCGAGACTCAAAAATGTCGTTGGCTGAGTCTTCTTCTCACAAAAAAGTTCATGTCATTCGGCTTTCTTTAGCCACGGCGTGCTTTTTAACGCTCCTAAAGCTGGGGGTGGGATTTTTAACAAATTCTGTGGCTATTTTATCTTTAGCTGTAGATTCCCTGGGAGACATCCTTTCTTCTTTATTTAATTATTTTTTTCTGAAAACTTCCGAAAAACCCGCCGATGAAGAGCACCATTATGGGCATGGAAAGTTTGAGAATTTTGCCTCCTTCATTCAAGGCATCATTATCGTAGGATCGGCTCTCTTTGTGATGGTTCGGGCCATTGAAAAACTCATCCATCGAGAAGAAGTGTATCGCTTAGATTTGGGGATAGGAATTATAGTGGTTAGTTTTATTTTAAGCTTTCTTGTCGGCAGAAAAGTTCAAAAAACGGGAAAAGAATTTGAATCTTCTCTCCTAGAAGTGGAAGCCACACATCTTTTGATGGATAGCTACCTGTATGTAGCCGTTCTTTTGGCGCTCATTCTTTCTCGGTTTGGATTTTTTATTTTTGATCCTATCGCTTCGATGGGCATTGCCGTATACATTTTATGGGTTGCAGCAAAAATTTTAAAATCTTCTTTTGATGTTTTAACGGACCGCGCATTGAGTGACCAAGAAAACCAGCAGATCATACAAATCATCCAAGATCACTACCCAACGATTTTAGGCTATGATCGATTTCAATCACGCAGATCAGGCTCTCAAAAGCTCATTAATTTTAGGCTTTTTATGTGCCAAAAAATGTCTTTAGGAAAAGCCCATGAGGTGGTTGATCATATTGAGCAAGAAATTGCGAAAAAAATTTCGAATGCAGAAGTATTGATCCACGCAGAGGCCACCAAAGAAGATTGCTCAAAGCACGAGCATAAACTCGATCCCCGCCATTTTGCGCAATAAATTTTTTCGCCATAAAAGCACTTTCTCAGAGAGTCCTTGACTCTCTTTTCTACGGCCGACTATAGTAACTAGATGATGGACATAGGCGCTATTGTGATGGCAGCGGGTTTGGGAACCCGAATGAAATCAGATTTACCTAAAGTGCTTCATCCACTCTGTGGAAAGCCTCTCTTAGGATATGTCTTGGATCTTTTGCTTCAAGCCAAAGTGAAAAAAATTGCCTTGGTGGTGAGCCATCACAAAGAACAAGTCGAAGCTTTTGTTTCTGAGCACTATCCTAAATGTGTAAAAGGAAAAAATCCTTTGATTGTTTTGGTAGATCAAAAAAAACCTCAAGGAACGGGCCATGCGATTTTAGTAACAGAAAAAGTTTTTAAGGGATTTATTCACCCCATTGCCATTGTATCGGGTGATGTTCCAGGACTTTCTTTAAAGACATTTGAAGCTTTGATTCACTCTCATGAAGAGGCACAGGCCGAATTAACTTTTGCATCTGCTATTTTGGATGCCTCCTATCCGTACGGTCGAGTGCTTCGAAATGAGCGCAATCAAGTTACAGGAATGGTGGAGGCTCTCGATGCTACGGAAGGACAACTTAAAATCCAAGAAATGGGCGTTGGGCTTTATTGTGTAGATCCCAAAGTGCTTTTCTTAGCTTTAAAAAAGCTCACGCCCAACAATGCAAAGAAAGAATATTATCTGACAGATATCGTAAAATGGATCTCAAAAAAAGAAGCCTATATTGTGCCCAATAAAGAAGAGGTTTTGGGAATTAATAATCGCTATGAACTTGCCCAGTACGAAAAAATATTTCGATATGCTATTAATAAACGGTGGATGTTAGAAGGGGTTACGATCATCGATCCAGAAACAACGTATATTGATGCCCATGTTAAATTGGCCCACGACGTTGTTTTAGAGCCCAACACACATCTTTATGGAAAAACATCTGTGGGGGAAGGAACAATGATTGGATCTGGAGCTATTCTTCAAAATAGTATCATTGGCGCCCATGTGCATATCAAAAGTTATACGATCATTGAAGAAAGTAAAGTGGATGACCAGGCAACGATCGGACCTTTTGCACGTCTGAGGCCTGAAAGTCATGTTAAGAAAAAAGCACGGGTTGGAAATTTTGTAGAACTTAAAAAAACGGTGCTTGGAGAAGACTCAAAAGCCAACCATCTGGCTTATTTGGGAGATGCTGTGATTGGGAAAGATGTCAATGTGGGATGTGGGGTCATTACGTGTAACTATGATGGAGGGCTTCAATATTCAGGCAAAGCAAAAACAAAAATTGAAGATCATGTGTTTGTAGGAAGTGATTGCCAGTTAATTGCGCCAGTGACGCTTAAAAAAGGAGCCTATGTTGCGTCAGGAACAACCGTAACTCAAAATGTGCCGAAAGATTCGCTTGTCATTGCACGTGCGCCCCAGGTGACGAAAGCTGGTTATATGAAAAAACTTTGGGCACGGGCTAAAAAGAGGAAATAATTTAATATGTGTGGCATTGTTGGCTATAGTGGTCCCAGAGAGCCCAAAGATATTCTTTTAAAAGGACTTAAAAAACTAGAATATCGAGGGTATGATTCTGCGGGCCTGGCTCTTTTTTATGAAGGAAAAATTAAAATCAAGCGCTGTCTTGGAAAGCTCTCTCAGCTAGAGCAAGAAGTTCAAAGTTCTAACTATTGTGCAACCCCCGTTCAAAATCATTTTGTGGGGATTGGCCATACGCGGTGGGCAACGCATGGGAAGCCCTCCGAGCGCAATGCGCATCCGCATCAAGCAGGCCCCATTGTATTGGTGCACAATGGAATTATTGAAAACTATACTGTTCTCCGAGAAAAACTCTTGGCCAAGGGGCACAGTGTTTCTTCAGAAACCGATAGCGAAGTGGTGGCCCTTTTAATTTATGATTATATACAAGAAGGTCATGATTTTGAAAAAGCTGTATTCTTGGCTATTCGAGAATTGGTGGGATCTTATTCTTTAGGCATTCTATGTGAAACAGAACCCAATAAGCTTATTGCCGTTCGCAACGGAACTCCTTTAATTGTAGGCGTTGGAGAACATGAGAATTTTATTGCCTCTGATGTCCCCGCTCTTTTGGAACATACGAATAAATTTATTTATTTAGAAGATCATGAGGTCGTTATTTTTGAACCAGATTCTTGGGTGATTAAAAATATTGCGGGAAAAGAAATTAAAAAAGAAATACAGCATATAAAGTGGACGGCGGACATGGTGGAAAAAGGAGGTTTTCAGCATTTTATGCTCAAAGAAATTCATGAGCAGCCTCAAGCCATTATTAATACACTTCAAGATCGCGTGACAAAGGATAAAGATGGTTTGTATCTTAAAGATTTAAGATTGAGCGAAGATGAAATCCGACAAATTCGGAAAATTTTTTTGGTGGCCTGTGGCACAGCCTATCATGCCTCGATGGTTGGAAAATATTTGATTGAGTCTTTGGCTCGCATTCCTTGTGAAGTAGATTTGGCTTCGGAATTTCGCTATCGAGATCCTTTGGTGGGCGAGAAAGACTTATTGATTGTAACCTCTCAATCGGGCGAAACCGCAGATACCATCGCGGCCTTACGGGAAGCCAAAAAGAAGGGCGCCAAAGTTATTTCCATTTGTAATTGTCGAGGAAGTACGATTGATCGCGAGGCGGATTCTACGATTTATACATATGCAGGGCCTGAAATTGGGGTGGCCTCCACCAAAGCGTTTAGTACGCAGCTGGTGGTCTTTAATCTTTTGGCGTTGCACTTAGGACTCACCTTAAAAACACTAACACCTGAAAAAGCCGCTCCGTATGTGCAAGACTTGGTGAGGCTTCCTTATTATTTGGACGAGATCTTAAAAAAAGAACCAGAAATTAAAAGGATTGCGGAAAAGTTTTATAAGAAAAAAACGTTTTTATATTTAGCTCGGGGGGCCAATTATCCTATCGCCCTCGAAGGCGCGCTCAAGCTTAAAGAGATTTCTTATATGAATGCAGAGGGCTATGCAGCAGGAGAAATGAAACATGGGCCCATTGCATTGGTGGACGATGACACGCCAGTAATTATTCTAGCCCCCAAGGACAAACACTATGACAAGGTGTTAAGCAATCTTGAGGAGATTAAGGCACGAGAAGGGATTGTGATTGCCATAGGCTCGGAAGGAGACACGCACCTTTCCAAGGTAGCAGACTGGTGTATTTTTGTTCCTCAGAAAAGTGAAAATGTTATGCCTATTCTCTTAACGATTCCTATTCAACTTATTGCGTATTATATTGCTTTGAAAAAAGGAACAGATGTGGATCAACCCCGAAATCTTGCAAAAAGTGTTACCGTTGAGTAATGGACTTAAACGAAAAACAAAAAGAAGCCGTTGAAACACTCGAGGGACCCTTATTGGTTATTGCCGGAGCAGGCAGCGGCAAAACACGGGTTTTAACCTATCGCATCGCCAATCTTATTTCTCATCGAAAAATAAACCCCGAAGAAATCTTAGCGGTGACTTTCACCAACAAAGCAGCTCGAGAAATGAAAGAGCGTGTTGAAAAAATTTTAAAACGCGATGTTAGCCATCTTTGGATCAGTACCTTTCACTCAAGCTGCGTGAGAATCTTAAGACAAGAAATTACAGCCTTGGGGTATTCCTCGCGCTTTGTGATTTACGATGATCAAGACCAGCTCATCGTTATCAAAAATTGTTTAAAGCAGCTTGGGTGGGATGAAAAAATGCTTTCTCCTCGGGCTGCTCACAGCCGAATTAGCACGGCAAAAAATAAAGGGCTTACGCCGAAAAAACTTTTAAAACGAGCCCTCTCTTCTTATGATGAAAAAGTCTGTGAGCTCTATCAAATGTACCAAGAGGCTCTTCAAAAAGCAGATGCGGTTGACTTTGATGATTTGCTTTTTTTAACGGTAGATCTTTTTCAAAAATTCCCCCTTGTTTTAGAAAAGTATCAAAAGAAATTTCAATATTGTTTGGTCGATGAATATCAAGACACCAATCACATGCAGTATCTGTGGGTAAAACTCTTGGTCGAGCAGCATAAAAATATTTGTGTGGTAGGCGACGAAGATCAGTCCATTTATAGTTGGCGAGGCGCAGACATTTCAAATATTCTTTCTTTTGAAAAAGATTTCCCTCGTGCCAGGGTGATTAAGCTAGAAGAAAATTACCGTTCTACTAAAAATATTATTGAGGCTGCTTCAGGGGTCATTGCAAGAAACCAAAGTCGAAAAGCCAAAAAGCTTTGGACGCAAAATGAAGAAGGGGCCCAGCTTCAAGTACTTTCTCTTCAAGATGAATATCACGAAGCCAGAACTGTGGCAGGAGAAATTGCCAAACATTTTGAAGAAGGAGAGCCTTTAAGGAGTTTTGCGATTTTTTATCGGACAAATGCGCAATCTAGGGTGTTTGAAGAAGTGTTGCGGCAACATAATCTTCCCTATCAAATTTATGGGGGCATGCATTTTTATGGGCGTTCAGAAATCAAAGATATTTTGGCTTACTTTAGACTTATTTTAAATCCAAAAGACGATGTAAGCTTTTTAAGAGTTGTAAATACTCCAGTCCGAGGTATTGGAAAAACGACGCTTGAAAAACTTCATGCCCTTGCCGAAGCTCACACCCTTTCTTTATATGAAGCATGTAAGCAATTTAATCCAGCAGACAAGTTTAGTCCTTTTATTGAGCTCATAGAAAAATTAAAGAAGCAAGAAGGATCCCTCCAAGATCTTTATCATCGTCTCTTAGATGAGACGCGCACTGTTCAACTGCTGAAAAAAGAAGAAACAATTGAATCTCAAGGACGCATTGAAAACCTAGAAGAGCTAGAGAGCGCCCTGGGGGAGTATGTCCGACGAAATCCCAAAGCAACACTTGAAAAATATTTAGAAGAGATTTCTTTGGTTTCAGATTTAGATAAACTAGATGAAAATCAAGACTTTATAAGACTCATGACGCTTCATTCTGCTAAGGGGCTTGAATTTTCCACAGTCTTTATGGTGGGGTTTGAAGAGGGCCTTTTTCCCCATGCACTTCGAGATGATGCCTTTGAAGATATAGAAGAGGAGCGGCGTCTTTGCTATGTGGGCATGACACGAGCCAAAGAAAATTTGTATTTGACGTATGCGGCTTCGCGAAGGATTCACGGGCAACCACAATATAATCTTTCCTCTCGGTTTTTAAATGAGATTCCTTCTCAGTATGTGACCTTTGTTGATTTGAGGCAAAGAACCACTCGAAAAAAAGTCATCCTGAGCCCCGCGCGTCATCCTGAGCGAAGCGAAGGATCCCCTATTTTTTCGGACGAAATCTATGCAGATGATTTTAATCAAGATAGTGACTCCCTTTTTTCACCGGGCATGCGTCTTCGACATCCTTCTTTTGGAACAGGGGTGATTTGCCGTATTGAAGGCCAAGAAGAAAACATGAAGCTGACCATTAAATTTGACAGCGGGGCCATTAAAAAATTTTTAGCCGCCCAAACCCCCCTCGAAAAACTTGCTTAAAGGGGACGGAATCCTGATTTATTTTTTAGGGCCGTCTTTAATGGCCGCTTGTTTTGCTTCTTCTTCCGCGCGTTTTCTGATAACTTCTGGATCTTCCGGACACTTTTTAAGGCTGCGAATAAAATTCGATAGCTGCCCCCAAATGGCAGCTGTTGCCTCAGAAATCTCCCTCCACGCTATGTCTTGATGGTAGATTCTCTGGCTAAAATCCTTGGTTTTGAGTGCAATTTTTACCACTTGAGTTTGAGAGTCTAACTTTCCATTAATATAAACAGATCTTAAATAGGTGGCCTTTTCAGTGTAGTTATAACTGTAGTTCATATATCCTTTATCTGTATATGATCCATTGCTCATTGCATTATGTAAAGACCGCAACTCATCGGTCCACAACTTGCCAATCAAGGGCACCTCATAACAAGCATCAACAAGATCTTCGATAATGTTAATTTGTGTGTTTTCTCCTGGTGCTGTGGGAGTAGAAAAGAGATGATTAAAAATAAGCTTAGCAAGCCAACCTGCTTCATCGCTATCAGTATCATGTTTGTTCCATGCTGAATGCAGAGCTTCTCTTAAAAGTGAAATTTGAATATCTTCTTTGGTTCCGCTAAAGGTTTCGTAAAATAATGGCAAAGCAATAAGATAGAATGATTTTTTATCATTATCATGTCCGTAATAAAAAAGTCTTTTTTCTTTTACGCCAGAGGAACTCACACCGAAAACTTCTTCCTCTTTTGGAGCTCTAATTTCTGAATCGTTGACAGAAGTAATGAGATTTATAATTCGCGCACTATTCCAGGCACTCCCTAAATGATCCGCGTTCCAGGGTGGAAAAAGTTGGTCTCCTTTGTATAATTGAATGGCTATAGAAAGCTCTGAGGAGGCTGATTTAAGCAGCTGTCTCCTGAGATCTCGTTCAAAAGTGCCATCCCTTTCTTGAGCCATGGGAGCTGGCTTTTTGTCTTCCTCACAAAATGCGTTCGAAACCACACCCACCCAAAGAACTGAAATGACCAGCAATGATATTATTTTTTTCATGATTTTATTTCCTCCTTTTTGATTAAGTGACTAATGGGGAAAAAAGAAACGCAAAGCTGATATACTTCATTTGGTTTTGCATTTTTTCTTTGTAAAAAAGCACTTAAGTTTCTACGAAATTTTTTAATTTTTTCCTTAACTTTTGGCAGGTCTTTTATATTAATTGCCAGCATCACCGATGAATGGTCTCGGTAAGACTTGGGCACTTGATCTATTGCGTCTGCCGCCATCTTTAAGGCTTGTTTTTGATAATTTTTCTTAGCCACATTTGTAAAATTCCCAATATGGGTGGTATTCACAAGAGTGTTGGGGTATCCCAAGCGTTTGAGTCTCTCCACGGCAATATTTACTTCGTTTATCGTAATCCCCAGCGCCTTGGCAATCCACTTTGGATTCATTTTAAAAGATTTTAAATGCGCTAACTCTAAAATGGCGTCGTAGTACCACTCTGAAATTAAATTAAAAACATCCACGGACATTTCTTGAAAATCAAGCGAAGCGTATGGATTGCTTGAAAGAGAGGTGGCTCTAAATTTTTTGACCTCTTCAGGCCCCAATCCTAATGCACTTGCCAAACGAATCTGAGTCTTAGGAGTTAGAGGACGTTTTCCATGTAATATCTGAGATAGGGGCGCATGATTCACACCCAGTGACTTGGCAAATGCACGTAAGGAATACCGAGGATTGTTTTTACTTCGCGTGGTAAAAACCTGCTGCAAATAAAGTCTAAAATCTTGACTTTGAATATTATCCATTCATAAGCTTCCTCCTTTTAAAGTGCTCTGGCTATACACTGGATAAGGGAGGCCTGTCAAGATGACTTGAAACAAAGTGGTTCAAATTTTGAACCATCAATGATATAAGATTTATTTAAGTTTCTTGTAGACGAAATCAAACCACTGATAACACGAGTAGGCCCCTAAGATGGCCACGATGGTGATTCCCACAGAGGCCAGCCAGGTATTAGACATGGGAAAGAAATAGTTGGCAAAAGCAGAAATCAAGGGGCTAAAAATAGAAGAAATTCCAATCCAAATCATACGTTCAAAGCGCCCAAGCATAGGTATCTTTGTTGTGATCCCCAGGCCTTCCTCACGAATTTTAGAAAAGTGGATGAGGATGAAACTTAAAAAAGCTATAAAAACGACGTAGAAAAAAAGAGTGTTTGTATAATGGTCTAAAAGGCCCAGAAACATCAAAGATTCACCCAAAAGATCCAGATTAAAATTAAGAAAAGTTTGGTTTTGAGTTAGAAGGCCCTGTTTTTTTAAAAGCCTTTTATGAAAAATGCCACAGGTTCCTCCCAGAAGCACGCATCCGCCCGCCAAGACAAACCAGCCAAAGCTAAATCCAATGAGAGAAAAAGAAGTTATAAAAAAAGAGATGAGTCCCAAAGTATGGGGATGAACGTCTCTTTTGAGGAAAATTTTTTCTAAAGGATGAGTCAGCCATAGCCACCATTCTTGGCTGGAACGATTTAAAAGCAGAGCGGGAGGGATCTCCTCTAAGGAGGGCTTTTCTTTAAATCCCACAAATCCCACGCGTTCAAAAACAATAAAGTAAATATAAGAAGCAATGAGAACAATAGAAACTAAAGCATAAAGAATAAAGGGAATACCCACGTCCCAACCTAAGAACATACAGTAAAGTGTAATGTATTTAACTCTTTAAAATCAAACCATTTTTAGGCATACTATAGCAGCTATGCAGGTCATGCAAAGAAAGCTCTTCACAGCGCTTGTTTTCGTTGTATTGGCATTCTTAATTTATTTTTTTGTCGATGTTCCCTTTTCGAAAAAACATATTATAACCATTCGTGGAGCCTCTTTAGAAGTAGAGGTGGCCAACACTTCCTATCTTCGAAAGGCGGGACTGATGGGACGGCAGTATTTAGATATGGACAAAGGGATGCTCTTTGTTTTTCCTCAAGAAGATATTCAGGCCTTTTGGATGAAAAATACCCTGATTCCTCTTTCCATCGCTTTTATCAAAGCCAATGGAAAAATTATTCAAATTGCAAAGATGACCCCCGACAAATGGGATGGGAAATTAGCCAACACTAGTTCTAAAGAAAAGGCAAAATATGCCTTAGAAGTCAATCAAGGATGGTTTGAACAAAATGGAATTCGAGAGGGAGATGCCATCCATTTTTCTCGCTCAATCAAAAAGCTTTCAGTGGAATAGGTCTACGCTGAACCCGTCCAATGTCTTCAATTAAAACCCAAGAGATATTTTTATGATCCCCTTTTTTGTCACGGGCAATGTAGGAAGAAATGTTTTTAGGAAGAGCTTGCTTTTGAAATCCATATTTTTTTAAAAGACCCTGAATCTGACCGGCAGCTTCCGGCCGGCAGATATTTTTTTGAAGGGAAAGCTGGGTTGCGTAATACATACCTTGAGCAATTGCTTCCCCATGAGTGAGGCGTCGATATTTGTCATGAGCTTCTAGGGCGTGGCCCAGGGTATGTCCAAAATTGAGTATCTGACGCTTGGAAAAATCTCTTTCGTCTTTTTCGATAAATTTTTTCTTAGTTTGGACAGATAAAGGGATGATTTTTTCTAAAAAAGTGGGATCCCGTTTTAAAATCTCAGATGGATGTTTTTGAAGAAGCTGCCATAGCTGCGGACAATCAATGAGGGCATATTTAATTACCTCAGCCAATCCAGAACGATAGTGTTTTTGAGGAAGGGTCTTTAAAAAAGAAATGTCTGAGAACACAGCTTTAGGAGGATAAAAAGAGCCAATGAGATTTTTTCCTTCTTTGAGATTTACCCCACATTTTCCGCCAATAGCGCTATCCACTTGGGAGAGAAGAGTTGTGGGAATGGTAATAAAGTCCATGCCTCGCATATAAATCGAGGCTACAAAACCCGTGATATCTCCAATCACGCCCCCTCCCAAAGCCACAAGACACGATTTTCGATGGGCTTTTAGAGCAAGAAGGTTCCCAATAATTTTTTGAACGGTATTTAAGTTTTTATCTTTTTCTCTATCGGAAATGAGAATGCGCTCAAGGTTTACAGAAGAAGGAAAACACATTTTTATTTTTTTCCAATAAAGGTCTGAAATTACAGAAGAAGTAACAACAATGAAATGAGTGCTGAGCTGCAAGGGCTTTAACACAGAGGACATGTTTTCCAGTACTGTTTTATGTCCGATGTACACAGGATAGGAATGGGCGTGGCTATGGACAGTAATTTTTTTTATCTTAGGAAAGATAGTGGGCATAGTTTTTTTTCACTTCTTCTAGGGAATCTCCCCCAAACTTTTCTAAAAAGGCAGCGGTTAATTCAATGGCAATAACATTTTTAGCTACAATGGCTGCAGCAGGAACCGCACAGGTATCCGTGCGCTGAACAAGGGCGTGTGCGGGGTTCTTTGTAAAAATATTAATTGTTTTTAGAGGTTTTTTAGTGAGCGTTGAAAGAGGTTTCATCGCCGCTCGAAGAATAAGCTCTTGACCCGTGGTCACTCCTGCTTCCAAGCCTCCACAGTGTTTTGTTTTTCGAAAAGTTCCAAAGCTTTTTTTATTTTCCACGCCATAAAAAATTTCATCTTGGGCTTGAGATCCCAAAAGAGAAGCGCTTTGAAAACCTCCTCCCAGCTCAACTCCTCGAATGGCAGGAATAGACATGACAGCTTGGGCAATACGGCCATCCAATTTTAAATCCCATTGGCTAAAATTCCCCAGTCCTAACGGAAGACCTTTCACGCGTACTTCAAAGAGCCCTCCTAAAGTTTCCCCCGTCGTTTGGCATTTTTGGATAAGTTTTTTTATTTTTTTTTCTGTCTGTGGAGTTTTGGGAATGGGGCCAATTTGAGTGACGCGAGCCAAAAAAGAAATATCAAATTCTCTTAAAAAGCTTTGGCATAAAGCCCCCACCGCTGTTCGAATGGCTGTTTCTCTGGCGCTGGCGCGCTCAAGACTATTTCTGACATCATCGTGTTTAAACTTGAGTGTTCCTACCAAATCGGCATGTCCAGGCCGAGGAGCTTCAAGCTTTGGCAGGTGATCTAAATTTTTAGCGTCTTTATTGGCAATGAGAAGGGTAATGGGAAATCCCAATGTTTTGCCATTTTTAATGCCTGAAAGAATTTGAACGGCATCGTTTTCAATAGACATTCTATGGCTTCGGCCAAACCCACTTTTTCGAAGTTGAAGCTCATGGTGAATAAAGGACAAAGAAAGAGGAACTCCTGCGGGCAACCCCTCAACAATGGCTATGAGTGCTTGTCCATGGGATTCTCCCGCTGTCAAAAAACGAAATGACATAGGTGTTTCATATATGGCTTAAAAACGATCAGCAACCAATAAAAGAGGGGCACTTGTGACAATGGGTTTTTTATGTTAATAATCAGAGCCCTTCACAATTATTAAGGACTACTACTATAAGGACACTGGCATCCGTGTTTTTAAGAAATAAAAAATTATTATTTTTAATATTTTCCCTATGGCTTGGACTTTTGAGAGGGGGATCTTTAGCCGCCAATGAAGGGATACGGTGTGAAGACCTCTTATCTTCTTCCATGATTTTTGATCTGGGAGAAGGCCTTGGAATTATTGCAAGAACGAGAAAACAGTTTCAAGCTATGGAGAGGACAAGGCAATTTCTTGAGACAGAAGAGGGGCGGACGGCACTTCAAAAATTTATATTGGACCCTACGCACCAGGGTTTTATTGCGAGTTACTTGGCATCAGGAGGGAGTGTTCAAAGTGCTTATGTTGCAGCAGCTTCTGGGCAAACCTCATGGCAGGTTGTTGGCATACTTGTTGGCATACAAAGAGGAGCCTCTCATATTGTAGGAGGCTATACATGGCAACAGCTGCACGGCATTGAAAGGCAGGCATCCGATGTTTTGACTCGAAGATTGCGTGACGGCAAGGCTGTATCTACAACTCGAGTTGAGCGTGTTCAAGCCGGACGCTTTGTTCCTTTGAGTGACGAGCTTATTGAAAATGCGAATAGCGCTTTAAAAAAAGCACTTGAAGGACTTAAAGAGGTTCGTCGGTCTTTATTGGCAGCAGGACAAATCCCTTCTTCTCGAGAGCAATGGCATCGCATTTATGTAGAACGGTATCACTATGAATTTTCAAGATTAGTGCCTTGGCTTAAGCAAGCCCCCGTGATCTTAGATACTCCTTTATTGAATATAAGGCCTTCTAGAGCCATGGGCATTCTTTTTGATCACCATGGACCTTTTTTTGATCCCCGACGTCCTAAATATAATACAACGATGCAAGTCTTAGATTATATTGAAGAAGCCATGGCGGGCCCTGGAAATTCAACAGATAAAATTGCTTTTCTCAAGCGTACGTTTAGATTTGTGACAACAGATAATTTAGCAGATGGGGCATGGTCCATTTGGATTGCTCAAAATCTCGAAAAGATTATTGCAGATGAAGCCTTGCGACACATGATTCGTTTCGCAACGGAGTATGAAGACTTTGGTGTTTTTGCAACAGAGTTTCAACAAAGAGCATTGCAACTTTCTCAGCAAGGGGATTTTTCACTCCAGATGGCCATGGATCTTCAGCAAGCCATTTTACGTGGGTTTGATGAAATTTTAAAACAATATGGGGTTAAATATTCTGATCGATTTAATTTGTTACCAAAACGAGAGCAGCAAAGATTGATGCAAGAGGCCTTAAATGTGATTTCAATGTGTTTGGAAAGCCCCACCTTTCTTAGAGGAAAAAAGGATGCTTTTTTATACTATCAGGCAGAAGCTGTTGGGGCCGTAGAAGCGGGGTATCAGTCCTTAAGAAAAATTTTACTTGAAAGTGGGTTGGGCGAAGAATTTTTGGGAAGAATTGAAGATTCAGTTTATTATTTTAATGGCAATGCCATTGATGCGACACATTATGGAATATTTGCCAGTTGGGCTGCTCCAGCACAAGCGCATGATAAAGCAATTCAATTAAATATCAGCCCGAGAGAAGGCGGAAAAGTGGTCTATATTCTCGCCAATCCAGAAGGACGACCCATGCCCATGAGTTCGCTGATGAATATTGGACGTGAAATCCAGGCACTCCATTTAAAGCGTTCCTTTGAAAAAGGTGAGATTACCGAACAGCAATTTACGGAAGCCACAAGACAACTTCAAAGCCAAGGAATTGGACGTGATGCGTTACAATTTTCTTTTCAAGGCGTGTATCTAACACCTCGTGAGATTGTAGAGATTATATATCAGCACCTTTCCAGAAATAGCCCTTGATAGGGACTTTGAAGAAATTCAGGTACACCTCTTGCCTTTAAAGTGCCCCACTGTGTAACCACTGTGACAAGAAATGGCACTCCATGAAGTTCTCTTTGCGTCTTTATTTTATTGAATTTGCCCTATTGCTGTAGGGGTCTTCTTCTGGCATAAGCCTTGCAGAGCAATTGAATATGAAAATATTTTTTTCTTCCTTGATAGGAATTATTTTGTCTTTGCCATTCGTAATCTATGCCGAGGTTCCAAGGCCGGAACTTCCTCCGATTGATTCCCCACTAAAGAACGGAGAAAACATTATTAAACAAGGGGGGATAACCCCTTATGGGGTGTCCTACGCTCGGATAAGCATAGGATCTGTAAATGAAAAAATCTATAGAATTTCCTATCTAACTGAGAAGGGAGAAACAGTCCTGGATTATTCATATTTTATAAACGTCGGTTCATTCCCAGAAGGACTTTCTAGGTTAATGTATGTTTTGCCAAATTTGGATCAGATTTTGGAGGAATATAGTGGTTGGGGAAAGCTGACTGAGAAGTTAACCGAATATTATAACCATCCTCAAAAACTCAAAGTTACGGAAAAGTATGGATATAAGACCGGAAAAAAAGGGGTTACGATTCGTTCCACAACTGAAAACAATATTACAACTCGGGTTTATTCTAATATGTTTGATCAAGTATTTTTGATGGAGAAAGAAGAAGAAAAAGGAGAGGAGCATATTCAATCGAAATACGATGCATCTGGAAATCTATTTGAAACGGCAATTCGCAAGAAGGCTTCAGATGATTCTATTGTAAAAAATGGAAAAGGAGAAATTTTAGAAAAAAGATATGTAAAAGAAGGGCATAGATTTTACGAGAAATATAAAGATGGGAAGCTTTGGAAAAAGACAGACTCTTACTCGGTGGAAGGTCATCAGATTGAAAAGGTTTATGTGGATGGGCAGCTTGTCCATATGGAGGAGTCTTCTTATGATCATGGGAAATCCACTAGGATTTCTTATGATCCTTTTCATAGTGAGCAGCCTTTATATATAGATATTCAGAGATCGGAATCAGAGCTTCCTGAATATGTGCAAGAAGAAGAAGTTTTCTATATCGATGGAAAAGAATATATGAAAATAGAAACAACGGCTGAAAAATTAGAAAAGCAAGGAATAGAAAGGCATAGTCGACCCTCTCGGGGGGGTTACTTTCTGAGGGGAAAGGAAGTCCGAAAAACTCTATATGAATACGAAGGAAAAGACACGGAAGACCCCGTACGGGAGGTCGAGGTTGAAGGAGATAAAATCGTACAAACGATTCAATATAGCTATGAAAATGGGGTACGGACAAATGCTTTGGTGAGTTGGGATGGAAAAGAATTTTTGGGACTTAATGATGAGGGTAAAATTAAAGAAAATATTACTTTTTCAACTCGGCCTCCTGTCTTGGCTGTTTTAGATTCTGGTTTTGATTTTAATCATCAAAGAATAGCCCCTCATTATTGGAAAAATTCTCGCGAAATTTTAAATGGAAAAGACGATGATGGAAATGGCTTCATCGATGATATTTTGGGGCTCAATGTCATGAAGCCCTCTTCTTTACCAACGGATGATTGGACCGATTCCCATGGAACCGCAATGATGGGGATTTGTGTAACAGCGGATTGTAATCATGATTATTATTTTGAACATCCAGAATTACTCGAAGATCTTTCTGTCGCAGGTGTTAAGGTTTTTCTAGAAGATGAAATGCCCGAGAGCGATCTATTTGGGGATGTGCTTCGTTATGCGCGCATCCAAGGAATTAAAGTGCTCAATATGAGCTTTGGATTGCCACTGAGAGCATGGGTGGATTCCCTGGGATATATTGATGACAAGATGGAAGGATTTTGGACAGGAATTTCAAATTTAGAAGAGGGCGATTTCCACCAGATGGAACAATCTTTTCGAAAAGTGCTGTCAGATCCATCGATTTCTATTTCAAATCTCAAAGAATTGGTGGATGTGATCCTTAAGAGGGTCAAGCCAGCACACGAGATGATTGTCTCTGGACAGGATAAAATGAAGGCAGCTCAAGATGAGATATTAATTGTCGCCGCAGCTGGGAATGAGCATGAGTTAAATGATATTATTGATAATCCAGAGATTCCACAAAATTCCTATGGTTTAGACAATGTTATTATTGTCGCCGCAGCAACGCAGGACGGAAGCCTATCTCCTTATTCTAATTGGAGCCCAAAGCAGGTGGATGTAGCTGCCATCGGCGATGAACTGACTCTATTAGAACCTCAAGATAGGGTGACAAAAAGTATTGTTTTTGGAGGAACTTCTGCTGCATCAGCCCAAGTTTCAAAATTGGCCGCAGTCATTTATAATTTATTTTTGAAGAATGGATTTAATATAAATCAAATCAAACCCATTGTTGTAAAGACCTTAATTTTAAGAACGGTGACACCCCTGGATTCTCTTAAAGGGAGGGTCAAAACGGGGGGCCTGATTAATCCTCGCCGCGCCATTGAAGCTGTTCAAAAGATTGTGAAAGAGCTTTCACCCGCCACACCCCTCACTCTTGAAAAAATAGAACCGTTTTTAAATTAATTACTTCTTATCGAGTGAGGAAACGAAGGTATTTGCTCGTTTTAAAATGCTCGGAATGTCTCTCATAATAATAGTGTTTGTAACTCTATCAATGGACAGAGAGCCGCGCTCTGAAAGAAAAGGATAAAGATGTTTTGTGAGGTCGAAGGCTTTCCGATGGGTTAATGGAATAAAAATGACTTGTAAGGGCTCTAGTCTTTCTTTGGCAGCTAATGCAAGCACGGCTTTTTCTTTTTCTTCTTTCAAAGAATTTAGAGAAGAAATGCGAATAATATTTCCCTGTTTAACAAATCCTAATTGATGAGCCTGAAGAATGGCAATCAGGGCCTCGTCCCAAGGAACGTTTAGGAGTCGAACGGTGACTTTGCCACTTACATCTTTTCCAGAAATAATATTGTAATCACTGGTTTCAGCCAGAAGCCTTAGAATGTCTTGGATATCCGTATTTTTGGATTGAAGAGAAAGTTTTCGTCCTGGCAAGCGGCTGGGAGAAGTTAAATAATTTCCAAAATCAATAATTGTCTGTCCTTCTTCTTCCTCTAGAATTTTTGCAAGCCTTGGTTTTTCAAAATCAATTGTAATGATATTTGCATTTTGATGAATGTCGGGCTCTAAAGAGCTCTTAAACTGAATGGTGACTTTGGTTGTGGGATAGGGAGCTTGAGTTTCTTGGAAGGTAACTTTGGAAAGAAAGCTCGATTCCTCCTCGATAGTTAAAGGAGAAAGAGATTCTTGAGGTTTTACATTTTTTAGCTCAAGGATGATTTCTTGATCCGAAAGAGTTTTTTGAAAATCACAGGCCTCAGAACACGTGAGCGTCAGGCGTTCTTTGTGGTCTATGCTAGAGCGCACAATACTTTGGAGGGTTTTGGGCGTCTTTGTTTTGCCCGGAATAGGCTCAAAGGGAACTTCAACTTCTGGAGCTCCTGCTTCTTTCTCAATTTTTTCAGCCTCTTTTACATCCGCTTTTCTTTCTTCTTCAGATTTTTCATGTGTTTTTTGAGCGGCTTCTAAATCTTTTTCTTCTGGAGTAGATTCAGGTTGTTCAACCTCTGGAGACTGAGGTTGCTCTGTCTCAGCAACTTTTTGTGGTACGGGTTCTAAGTCTACGCGCAATCCATATTCTGTTTTTTTGGCCTTAAACTCCAAATCCTCATTTGTAAAAATAAGAACCTGGCCCACGGATTTTCCCTGTGCTTCCACCATATGAGTTGCAAACGATCGTAGGGCTTTATCTCGAAACCGTTTGGGAAGTTGAGTATCGGTTACTTGAACACCGTCTAAATTGACGACGATGGAAGAGGGATTTTCGATTTTATCAATGGTATAGGTTGAAACAGGCTGAGTGGTGAAAAGTCCCAGATATATTTTTTTGCCTTTTACTGTGTGCTTAACTTCATCCAGATAATTTAAATGAGGCTGTCTGGGAGGGTGGCTTGAGCACCCAACGACACCTACGGCCAGGAAAGCAATGAATAAAAGGGGTTTTTTAAATTTCATGCTTAGTCTTTAATTTTAAATGTGGCGTCACCTTCTGGGCCACTTATCACCACCATGTTATCATCAATACGTGAAACTTTGCCACCTTTTTTGCCAACCTTTGTGCCCATTTTAGCAATGAATGTTTTTCCATCATCTGTTTCAAAAAGGGCCATTTTTTTCTCCGTATTCCAAATAACAGCCTTTAAATGTATCTGCTCTGGATTGATGTGTTCTGGTGAAATGGATTCTGTTAACCGTCCTTCAGATGTGATGAGGGGTTCAAAAGGATTTTTGGCTCCCAGGCACAAGACCAACAGAAAAAAGAAAGGAAGTGTTTTTAGAAGCGCCAGAAAATTTGAGTAAATAGAGGCATCCTTCATGGGTTTTTTTCTCCTTTTCGAAAGGTTGTTGCCAGGGCATGGGTTGAAATGACATAGATACCTTCTTTTTTCTCAGGCCGCGTCATTTCAATATTTGAAATTAAAATTTTTCTTTTAAGCTTAGAAAGATATGTGAAAAATTCTAGCGTATGATCAAAGGTTCCTCGAAGAGTAA
>JAHFEZ010000017.1 GCA_023248265.1 Deltaproteobacteria bacterium | reverse complement strand
TGTTTGACTCTTCGGGCAACTAACGGTATACTGAAGCCACTTTCCCCAAAAAGTCTAAAGAGAGGTATCGTATGAGAAAGAGTCGTCAGGTTTCTTGTCTTTTTGTATTGGTTTTAGGCCTTCTGGGGCCTTTAAAAAGTCAGGCAGAATCCATGGGTAGTTACCAAGAAGATATTCAACGTATCTTCATTCGGGAAGCGGCAACTCAAAGCCAATTTACAAAGGCTGTACAAACCGCAAGGCTTCTAGCTTACCTGGAATTTATGGAACCTGAAGCCTTTTCCAAGTTTTCCCAGTGTATGGCTAAGGAAAAAAATTGGGATGTGCTTTCTGCCAAAGGGCGAGAGCAAGCGTTAAATAGGTGTCGTGCGCAAGGACGCATGGTGAGCAGTGCTTCCAGCAGCTCTTTTCTTGCGCCGGCAGCAGTGAGCCCTGCAACCAATCAAAAACAAGAGCAAGATATGGCATCCATTAAACGAGAGCTTTCGGATATTCGTGAGATGGTTGAAAAGCTATCTCAGGCGGTTAAACAAAATCAAGAAAAGACAACAGAAGGGATCGATCGGATTTCTTCTGGGCAGCTTCCTTCTAGAGCGCCTTCTCAAGGTACTCCTCCAGCTCCAGAGCAACCTCTGTATTAATAATCAATGCCTTTTTGAGCTAAAAACCCTTTTTGGAAGGGATGTTTGATTTCTTTCATTTCCGTGCACAGGTCTGCCAGTTCAATGACTTGGGGATGCGCATCTCGGCCGGTGAGTACCAGATGTGTTTTTTCTGCTTTGTGCTGGATCAGATCGGTGACGTCTTCTACGTTTAAGAGTCCTACGTGAAGGGCGACATTGATTTCATCTAAGATGACAAGATCGTAGTTTCCAGATTGAACACACTCTTTAGAAATTTTTAAAGCCTCTTGGACAGCTTTCTTGTGTTCTTCTTCGGGAAGTTTGTCATTCATAATTTTATAAAATCCTTTTCCTAATTTTTTAAGTTCTACATTCGGTGAAAGAAGCTTTACCCCTCTTTCTTCTCCGTATGTCCAGCTGCCTTTAATGAATTGAAGGATGACAACTTTCCAATCATAGCCACATGCGCGCACGGCCATTCCCAATGCTGCGGTTGTTTTTCCTTTTCCATTCCCGGTGTAGACAATGACCAAGCTTTTTTTGTTGGCTTGAAATTTTTTTTGATTCATTTTTTGTATTGTACACCAATTTTTTAAAAAAAGTTAAAAATTTATTATTTTTTTCTTTGGATTTGGAAAAAACTATGTTATTCTTTTTGTAGATTTAATGGTGAAGTGTTGAACGTAGCACTTATAAAAAGGAGGAAAAGACATGAAAAAGAAACATAAAAAGAAAAAAGCTAAAAAAACAAAAAAGAAAAAGAAGTAAGTTTTATCGTCTGAAAAAACCCCTTTCACCCACCAGTGAAAGGGGTTTTTTATTGTCTTTTTACAAAGTTAAGAGGGGGGAAGAGGGGGTTTTTCCAGCTCAAAAAGAGCCTCGCCACTGGCTCTCGTATAAAAATGTCCGCCGTTACGTCCTATCAGATCCAGAAGATCAGGATGAATAATCCCATCTTTATAGACATTTTCTGCAATATGGAAAACAAGGACTTCGCAAATGGCCAAATTTCCAGAGCCTGGTTTTTCTTCCAAAGGCACCATTTGTTTTAGGACACACTCCATTTGAAAAGGGGATTCCTTGACACGTGGAGGCTTGACTTTAAGAGAGTCCAGTGGGGTAAGACCGCTTTCTATAAATTCATCTACGCCAGGTTTAAACTCAATCGAACATATATTGACTTGTTTTGCCATGGCATAGGTGACCACTTGTACAACACATTCTTTGGTTTCCAGGAGATTATTATAGGTGTCCTTGAATCCACCATTTCGGGTCTTTCGAGCTGGACTAAAAACGACTATGGGGGGATTGGAACCGAAGGCATTAAAGAAAGAAAAAGGCGCAAGATTTCTTTTCCCCTCTTTAGAGAGAGTAGAAACCAAGGCGATGGGTCTGGGGCCTACGCCCCCCGTCAGAATTTCAAGTGTGTCTTTAGGGGAGAGATCTTTCGCTAATAGGTGCTTCATATTGTTTTCTTTTTGGCTAAAATAGAATAGTCTTTAGAAGACTTCACAATCGTATTTTTAAGTCTTCCCAATCCTGTAATTTCAAGTTCAATCGTATCTCCAGCTTTGAGCCATGTGGGTGTGAATGTTTCTCCTTTTTCTTTGGCTTTGAGCGCCCATGTGCCATTGAGTTCCATGTAGCAGCCGGTGCCTACGGTTCCAGATCCAATGACATCTCCGGGCTGGAGTTCAACGCCATAAGAGCAGCGCTCAATAATCTCTGCAAATGTCCAGTTCATGTCTTTCATATTGCCTTGAGACACCTGTTTTCCATTGTGAGTGGCTTTCATCGAAAGATCATATTTATTTCCAAAAGAAGTTTTGATTTTATAGGGTTCTAATTCATCTGGCGTCACAAGCCAAGGGCCAAGAGCTGTAGCAAAATCTTTTCCTTTGGCAGGGCCTAGGCTTAAAAGCATTTCTTCCATTTGAAGCTGACGGGCAGAAAAATCATTCATAATGGTAAATCCAGCAATGTAAGCATCAGCATTTTTAGATTCTATATTTTTGCCTCTTTTTCCAATGACACAGGCCACTTCAAGCTCAAAGTCTAATTTTTCCAAGTGGTCTTTTTCGACAACCACTTTTCCTTCCCCTACAATGGCTGTGTGGTTGGTGAAGTAAAAAATAGGGTATTGATCAAACTGGGCAATCATGTCCATCCCTCGATTGCGTCTGGCGGCTTCTACGTGTTGCCGAAAGGCATACGCATCTCGACAAGAAGGGGGATGAGGCACAGGAGCCAAAAGTTTTATCTCTTTGGGAGAGAAGGATTTTTTAGGTTTTGATTTTAGACCGCTCTTTAAAAACTCATTCATGGTTATGGGGAGATCTAAAATACGATCTTTAAGCCATATTCCGGCATGTTCTTCTTTTTTCTGAGTGAGAAAGGAAACAAGTTTCATGTTTCAAGCCACGAGTAAGGATAACGAGTATCCAACGCTTCTTTTGCATGTACGGTCAAAGAAAGCGGAGCAAAAGTATCAATCATAATGGCGTATTCATACGTTTCTTTTTTGCCAACCGACTCTTCTGTTTTTCCAGGCTGAGGGCCATGGGCAATGCCTGCGGGATGAAGAGTGATAGAGCCCTCTTCAATCCCTTTTCGAGACATAAAATTTCCTTCGGCATAATAAATGACTTCGTCGCTATCTATGTTGGAATGAAAATAGGGCGCAGGAATAGCTTTGGGATGAAAATCAAAAAGCCGAGGGACAAAAGTACAATACACAAAATGCCCTGTTTTAAATACTTGATGCACAGGAGGCGGAAGGTGAACTTGTCCCACTTTGGGGGCGAAGTTTTTAATATTCAAGATGTAGGGATAAAGATAGCCATCCCATCCTACGACATCAAAGGGGTGGTGATTTAAACTATGTTCAAACATGCGTTCCCCTGCTTTTAAGATGAGTCTAAATTTGCCGCGTTCTGCGTGAAATTTCAAAAACTGAGGTACCCGAATGTCTCGTTCGCAATAGGGGGCAGACTCTAGGAGCTGGCCATGCTCGTTTCGATAGTGTTTGGGGATGTCAAACGCTGTGTCTGACTCGACGATCAAGAGCTTATTGTTTTTAAAATCTTTGAAATGGAGCTGATAAATAGTGCTTTTGGGAATAACAATCTGATCTCCCTCTTCAAAAGGGAGCTTTCCATATTCCGAAAGAAAGAGTCCTTTTCCATGGTGGATAAAAATAACCTCATGGGCGTAGCTATTTCTAAAAAAATAATTCGTATTTTGGGTCACATGAGCTGTAGAAATGACACAATGAGCATTTTTGATGTAGGGAGTACGGGCTGTTATAAAATCGCCTTTGGATTTTTTTTGTTCTGTAAAAAAATGATGGTTTTGAAGAGGGGCTTCTTCCCACACGGGAGAGGCTTTCAAAGGAAGTTCCCGTATTTTTAAAACCTGTGTGGGCATGTGAATATGGTATTTATTAGAATAGATGCCTGAAAATCCAAGGCTACTCACATGTTCTTCTCGATAGAGAGATTTTTTGTCCTTTTTGTAAAAAGTGGTGTGCCGTTTGGGCGGAATTCTTCCTAAAGAGTGATAAAAAGGCATCTACCAATTCCCTCGTTTCTTTTGATCTTGTTCAATAGCTTCAAAAAGAGCTTGAAAGTTTCCTTGTCCAAATCCTTGAGCTCCATTTCTTCTTTGAATGATTTCAAAAAAGAACGTGGGTCGATCCCCGATGGGCTTTGTGAAAAGCTGGAGCAAGTACCCTTGGCCCTCAATGTCGCACAGGATTCCTAACTTTTGAAGCTCATCGATATCTTCAGTGATTTTAAACTTTTTCTTCTTGAGTTCCTCATAATAGGTGGCTGGAACTTCTAAAAACTCAACTCCATTTTTTCGAAGCGCTCGAATCGAAGAAAGAATGTCTGGGGTAGCAATGGCAATGTGTTGAATGCCCGTGCCGTGGTATTCTTCGATATATTCTTCAATTTGGGATTTTTTAAGGCCTTTGTAGGGTTCATTAATGGGAAGTTTAATAACATTGTCCTTCGCACGGACAACTTTAGACAGTAACGCCGAATATTTTGTAGTGATGTCTCCTGGGCCAAATTCAATAAAGGTTTCAAAGTCGAGGGTTTTATTGAAATAATCTGCCCAGCGATCCATTTCTTTTTCACGCACATTTCCAACAATATGATCAATGCTTTCAAGGCCCGTGTCTTCACATTGGATGACAAAGTCTTGTATGGGGGCATCAAAGCCAGGCTTAAAAAGCCCTGTGTAATGATCGTAATTGATAAAGCCTAGTTCTGTATCATCATAAATTCGAATAAAGGCTTCTTCAAGAGTGCCATGCTTGTCTTCACTGCGGTAGGGTTTTCGAACAGAAATGGCCCCATGCTCAATGGCTCTATGGTAAGCGCTTTCAACATTGTCAACCAAAACAGAAAATCGTTTGACCCCATCTCCGTGAGTGGTGACAAAAGAAGAGATGTCTTGAGTCTCAGGTTGAAGTGCAGAGGTCATGACAAGCTTGATTTTGTTTTTAACCAAATAGTAGGAAGTTCTGTCTTTACATCCGTTTTCTGGTCCTCGGTATCCTGCAATGGCAAAGCCCAGGGCTTTGGCATACCAATAGGCCACCATTTTGGCAGAGCCTACATAAAATTCGACGTGGTCAAATCCTTGAATCATGGAATTCAAAAATATCAAAGAACTTGTATTTAAAGCAAGAATAAGTATATTATTTTTTTACGCCTTATGAGAGAGTTCCAAGACCGAATCAATAAAGAACTTCTTCAGCATCGTGTGATTACGAATAACAAATTTACCAAATGGTGGAGTCTGGGAGAACTTTCACCCCAACAGGTGAAAGCGTTTGTAGTCCAATTTTCTGTATTTTCGAATTTATTTTTAATTGCTCAACTTAAAAAGATGATCAATGCCGATTCTTTAGAAGGCATGAGGGCTTCTAAAGAGATTTTGGCCAATGAAATTGGTGTTATCTTTAATTCGCCGAATAAAGCTCTTAAAGCTGTGACAAATAAAGATCGAGAAGGGGATCCAGAACTTGTTTCAACAGAAGGAACTGTTGAAGGAGGGCACTTTCGATTTCAGGCGGCGCATTTTGAATGGCTCCTTCGGATGGCTGAAAAACTAGGACTTGGATTTAATGATTTGGGCAAGCGCCACCATGGAACCAAATCCACACTTTTTTATTGCGATGAGCTCGCACGCCTTTATGGGAGTGAAGATTATGCCATTTCTCAGGCCGCAAGCTATGCGGTTGAAAACTGGGCAGCGGCAGGGTTTTGGAAAGAACTTATTCAGGGATTAACCATTTATAAGAATAAATATTGTCCAGATTTGCCTTTGGCTTTTTTTACATGGCATGATCGTATTGAAGATCAACATGCCCAGCATACTCAAGAAGAGCTTGAAGCCTATTTTTCTCAACACACCATCGATCAAGATGCTTTCATCAAATATGGGAATGAAATGATGGAGGGGATTGCAGCTTTTTGGGATGGGTTATTGAAGATCGTATAAGTCTTTCAACTGTATAAAATCGTTGACTCTGGCTTGATCTTCGGCAGGTAAGTGGCTTAAAACTTCTCGAATTTTAACCCAGCCTTGGTAATCTCGATTAAATCCTGTTAACGCCTGTTCAATATCCTTTAATTCAGGTTCAGATAATTGTGTTTTGTCGCCCTCTAAACTTTTTAATTTGAGTAAAGACTTTTCGTTACTGGTAATGGCGGAAAGAGAGGGGGGCTGTTTGTCTTTTTCTAAATGATATTCATCGATGATCTCATAGAAGAAGCTCAGACGATTTACTTCAGTATCTTCATGAGTTTGAAGAAAATGGAAAAATCTTCTAAAGAGAGATGATTTTTCATCATAAAAGGTTACGGAAGCTATAAAATTGCCAATCTCTTTTCTGTTGTCATGAAAGTCAGATATAAATCCTCTTGAGAAAAAAGTTAAAAAATCAAGGGTCATTAAAACTGTATCCGTTATGGGTTCTCCGGTATACATTTCTTTGGCATCAGGATCTGTAAAAGGGTTTTCAGCGTAGGAATGCCAAATATTTTTTTCTTTATCAAAAACCTTATATTCTTTTTTCTCAATGCCTTCTTTGCCCTCTTTGGCATACCCAATTTCTAACATGAGAATTTCTTCTCCACGGACTTCAATTTTAACGTTGGCCTCTCCAACAGCAGCAATGGTGTCTTTGAGCCTTTCCCTTTCAGCTTTGTAGGCAGGATGATTGGGTCCGACAAGAGGATGATAAGAGAAAAGAGTGGCATAACGAATCTGTATATTTTGAGCAGCCTGAGTTTCTTCCTGCTCCTGAGCCAAAGCCTCTGTTTGAAAATGGATTGTCTTGATCGTGGTGCTAACGATTAATGTCAGAGAAAAAAATGTAATCACTAACCAACTATTTTTATGTTTCATACAGCCTCACTAAGAAGCAAAGGACGTGCCAGATGTATTAAACATAAAATATGAGTAATATCAAATATTTAAATGTCTCTAGAAATTTAAAACCACGCATATCTTTTTGACATGTGCCCTAAATTGTCACTTGTTATCCTGAGCGCGAAGCGCGAAGGATCTAATTCTAATATCGATTGAGCGTGTCAATTAGGGCGCGCAACAAGCCAAAGTTTTTTTGGTTAAAGTGGAGGTGGAGGGTTTTTAAAGGAATCCCTTCAATATCTGGATCATGGGGGAGATGATGACGGGCTTCCGTGAGGGCCCCGCGGGTTACAATAGAGCGAAAGTGGAGGCTTATTTTATGAAGCTCTTTTTTAGAAGGTACACGCCACACGTGAATGAGAAGCCACTTTTGATAAAACCGCATGGAGTGGTAGTTGTGATAAAAATGGGTGATGTGGGCTACAGCTTTTTCAACGTCATCTGTAAAATAAGTGAAACTTAAATCTTCTTCAGAAATCAGTTTTCTTTTAAGAAGGCTATCAAGGTTGAGTCTCTGCCAATCTTTCCAATACGTTCCTCCTTTTTTTTCAATGCAAATAACTGGGACAGGATTTGTTTTTCCTGTTTGAAGAAGGGTCAGAGTCTCAAAAAGCTCATCTTGGGTTCCAAATCCTCCCGGAAATAATACCAGTGCATCACTTTCTTTCACCATAGAAAGCTTTCGAGTGAAAAAATATTTGAAATTAATAAGTTTTGTATCTCCTTGAATGATAGGATTGGCTTTTTGTTCAAAGGGAAGTCGAATATTCAATCCAAAGCTTCCCATCGAACCTGCGCCTTCTTGAGCTGCTTGCATAATGCCTGGGCCTGCTCCCGTCACAACCATGTAGCCTAGGCGCACCATTTCTTGACCTAATTGTTTGGCTTGTTGGTAGCTGGGGTCTTTTGCATGGGAGCGAGCAGAACCAAAAACGGTTACTTTTCTTCGATGACGATACGGCGCAAAAACCTTAGCGGTATAGCAAAGCTCTTTTAAAGAGGCATCGATGATTTTTAAATCTAGCAAAGACGTAGGCTGAGTTTTTAATTTTTCAACCGTATGCGCAATGCTTTTGTGAAGATGTTTGTGGGTTAAGACAAATTTACGTCGTTTTTTGTGTTTCATATTCAACTTGTTCTAGTAAAATTCCATCTCGAAGGCCTCGTTTGACCACAGAAAGTGATTCTAAGTTAAAAAAGTGCATAATTTCAAGCAGGAGAATGGCGCCCGCTAAAATAATATCTCCTCTTCGGCCTTCTGTATGCAAGAGCCTTTTTAGAGGAGCTAGCTTTAGTTTTTGGATTTTTTTACAAAAGGAATCCAAATTTTTTCTGTCAATCGTGTTATGAAAGGGCGCTGTTACTTTTTGCAGTGCTTTTACAGTGCCTGCACTGCCAATGGCACAAGAAACTTTTTTAAAAGACGTAGGAATGTGTGTTTGGAGGGAGGTGCGGATAGTTTTTTTTAACTTTTGAATTGCTTTTTCACTGGGAGGATTCTTTTTAAGATATAAATGTTGCAGCCGCATGGATCCCAACCGTAAACTTTTGGAAAATAATATTTTTTTGCCTTCACAAATGGATATTTCAGTGCTTCCCCCCCCGATATCAATGAGAGCTGTTTTTTGAGGAGTAGGGCAAAGATGAAGAACGCCTTTGGCGATGAGTTTTGCTTCTTTTTGTCCGGAGAGTACTTTTACCGTGCAGCCTGTTTTTTCTTTAATTTTTTTAAGAAGATGAGAGGCATCTTTGGCTTCACGAAAAGGACTGGTGGCACAGCAGACCATTTTTTGTACATGGTGTTTTTGGGCGATTTTGCAAACAGCTGTGAAAGTTTTTAAAACACGTTGGATGGCGTTGGGAGCAAATTTTTGTTTTACAAAGACGCCTTCTCCCAGTCGAATCATATCTTTTTTGTGATATAAGAGTTGGGCATGGCCGCTACGAGAAATGTCGTAGATATCAAAACGAAGAGAGTTGGTTCCTAAATCCACAATTCCGATTTTCAAGATGATCTTCTAAAGCTCCAATAAAAAAGGCTAAAACAGAAATCTGTTTTAGCCTTTTTTTGTTTTAATTTCTACTACTTAATTAGTTTACGGTATCTTTAGCAATTTGCTTAGAGACTTTGTCTTCTAAGTCAATAGCGTAAACAATTTTTAAGTTAGATAGCCGTTCCACTTCTTGAGTTGATTTTTCATCTCCAACTTTTGAAAGTGTTTGAATGGTTTCCTCAAGTCTTGAAACAATGTTGGCCATCACAATCCATTGATCTTTAGGATCCACAGAGGCAATGACTTGTTCAAGATCGTTCATGCTATCGTTATGAAAGGATGCAAAAACGCTATCCAATTCTTTTTCCACTTTTTCGTTGTGGGGGACAGGAATATAAGCAGAAGCATCGCTGTCTTTACGAGAGCGATTTTGCCACACATCCCACACCAAGAATTTGGTTCCTTCTAATGTAGCTGTCACACCTGTGAGTACCAGTCCTGCGCTGCCTGCTGCGACGGAAGGAACACCTCCCAAAGCGACATCCAAAGGAACTTCAACTCCCCAGTGAATACCGGTAGCAATGGCAGGAACAATAGGCCTGGTTACAGGTCTGACCACACTCCACATCAAGGAATTTTCATTCCATTGAGGAAGAACGCCTACGGTATATTTGGGAACAATTCTTAGAGCAAATTCCAAAGGCATTTCAACGCCGACGATGAAAACAGGATCTAAAACTAATCCCAATCCATTCCAAGCGTATCCCAAAGCAGTTCCAGCGGGACCCCAGTTAGAAAGGTTAGAATTACCAAAAGAATCCCAGTTTTCTACTGTTCTTTCTTTAGCTTTTCCAAGTTTGTGAGTTAAGAGACCCCAAGGTTTGGTGAAAAGGTTAAGAACAGCATCTCTGAGAGTTGTTGCATCGCTTTTCTTAGGCAAAAGATCTGCGGGTTTTTGATAGACTTTGAGTGAATCCCATCCTTCTTTGGCATCTGTTTTGACAGCTTCTTGGGTGGCTTTGAGTCCGACAACCAAGAAAATGTTTGTCGTCGAACGAGTGCCATCGGATTCTACAAAATAAAGACTTCCATGGTTGAGAACATCGGATGTTCCTTTCCAATATAGTCGTGTCCAGTAAAAATCACCTGGTTGAACATAGCCGTCAGGTAACTGAACGGTGCCGACATTTTTTCCTTCTTCTGCAAATGTCGAAACAGGCAGTGATAATGTTATCACTGTAATTCCTAGCATTAACCATGACCACATAAAATACCTCCTTTGTGGGTTCATTTTTGAATGAGGGCCTAAAGAATCCTAGTTTATGACGAATGTCAATCAGGAAAATAGATAATTTAAGAGGTGTGCATTACCAAGAGTGGTAAGGGTATTTAGAGATCTTCAATTATTCCGATAAGATAGATATGGATAATCTAGGACATTTTTTAAAAATAGGACTTCTTAGTTTTTATCTATGTGCCTCCCTAGGATGGGCAGGTGTTTATTTGCCAACTCCCAGTCCAGTCATAAGTGGAGCTATAGATATGTATAGTTCTTTTTTGACTTCTTACTCTGAAGAAGGGAAGAAACAAATCTCATATGCCAAAAGAGCTTCAGCCTTTCGGGCCATAGAGCAAATTTTGACAGAATCCTTATCTGAGTCGCAGCCTATGGGAAATAGTGTGGTGCCAACGGAAGAAGGCTCTCATACCTATATTCCTCTGACAGAGCATATCTTACAACGTTGGCCCGGAATTGTAGAAAAGAATCGCGATTTGTTGAATGAAGAGGAATTAAAAGATATTGAAAAAAGATGGAATGATACACAGATCCCCAATAAAGAAATCATAACCAAAACGCTTCCTTTTATGGGCACGGAAAGAGGATTTCATCTTTTAAATGAAATGGGGGATGTCTATCTTGAGCGAGGGGATTTGATAGAGGCATTAAAATTATTGAACTTGCTCAAAAATAATTCTCCCGTTTTAAAAACGCTCTCTGATATCGATAGGAAAAAGTTTTTTAAAAAAATAAATTTTATTTCTCAAAAACTCAAAGACATTTCTACTTCCGATATTGAAGAACTATTAAAAACAAAAGGAGAAGTCACTTCCAGTGCTCAAAAAGCAGCAGAAGATACCAGTGCTTTGTGTCCTGATTTAAAGTCTGAGCCTTCTTTAAAAGGCTTCGTTCAGCTTTCTTCTTCTCTCGCTTTATCAGATCATATCTATGTGGTTGTAAGAGATGAGTATCAGGAACTTTATTTGCTAACTTTAGATAGGACTACCCGAAAACTTCTTCAAAAACAACTTATAGGTAGTAAAGGTGGAGGAAGCTGGCTCTATCCTTTTCAAGGCGCCTTTCCCTATAAGCTTTTGTTTAAAAATGGAAAGATCATTCTTTTAACCGAAGAGGCGTTCAATGAATTTTCTCTAGATGGACGGCTTGCTCAAGTGACAGATCTTTCAGATCGTGGCAAGGAAGCAAAAAGTCGAGAGTTATTCCACCGATATATGATTGAAGTTTATGGTCAAGATTATGAGGAGTTGGCACTTCGAATTACCACCTCTAATTATGTGCCAACTGCCCGGACTGCCTATCACTCAATACGACAAAAAGAGATTATTCCTTGGATTTTTAACGCTATCTCAAAAGGATATAATTACGATATTTATACTGAGCTTTTAGAGCAAGCTGGAGGCATTTCAGAAGAGCAACTGATAGAGATGATGAAAGATCCTAATGATCGAATGTTTTCCTTTGCTAGGGGCCATTTAAAAAACAAGGGACAGACGGCAGTTCCATTTTTGCTTCCATTTTTAAAGGGCAAGGATGATGATCTAAAAATTAAAGCTATAGACATATTAGAAGACATCAAAGATCCACGGGTTATTCCAGGACTTCTTCCCTTACTAGATGATAAAAATAGTTTTGTCCAAGGAAAAGCTTTTTGGGGTCTCTATGAATTAAAAGCGCAAGAAGCGAAACCAAAGTTCAGAGAGTTGGTCAAAGATAAAAATGAAGATATCAACATCAGGGGATTTTCTATTGCAGCACTAGTACAAATGAAAGATCAAGAATCTATCCCTCTTTTTTTAGAACTTACCAAAGATAAGGATAAAAAGATACGAGCCTATGCCTTATATGCACTGGGAGTTCTAAAAGCAGAAGGAAGTTTTCCAAAATTACTGGCTGTGGTCAAAGATCAAGGTGAAGACGCGGAGGTTCGAAGTGGGGCTATAGAGGCTTTGGGCGAAATAGGAGATCCAGCTGCAGGTACTGTTTTAATGGAAGCCTTGTCAGACAATAATTCTGATGTAGTTGGGGCTGCCTTAAATGCTTTGGGAACAATGCATTATGAAGCTGCACTTCCCAAAATAAAAGAAATTTTAAAAGATAATACCAAGAGTCAAGAGGTAAGGGATGCGGCTTCAGATGGACTTGCAATGATGGATACTCCAGAAGCTCTCGCGGTGTTACTAGAAATATATGAAGCGGAAAAAGGACAAATTCAAGGCGATATCCGATCCGCGATTGCTAATTACCTTAAATCTGAAGCAACTATTCCTATGCTTTTAGATATTTTAAGAGATAAAAATAAGGATTCGGATTTAAGACTATCGGCCGTGAGCGCTTTATCTCGTATAGGGACACCCGCAGCACTAAACGCAGTTATAGAAGCCTTCTTTGTTGAAGATGCTAAGTTTAGAGATAATCTTCAATCTTGGAGAATTGTTAGAGAGGATGAAGAGTTTAAAGAACAAAGAGAACGCCTTGTTCCAAAGCTTGTCGCTATGGTTAAAGATCCAGAACTTCCCAAGTTAGCCAAAGAAAAAGCGATTGAGATGTTAGAAAAAATTAAGGAACTAAAGCCAGAGAGAGAAGCAGCGCTTATAGCAGCCCTTGAAGATGATGATGCTGAAATCCGAGCAAAGGCTGCTTTTGCCCTTGGGAATATGAGGGCACAAAGTGCTAGTGCTGCTTTGGTAAAGCATCTTTCAGATGGTCAGATGAATTTGGCGGTGGAATATGCGCTTTACAAAATAGGAACTCCAGGAGTTGAAGCGCTGATTGCTGCTCAAAAGAAAGCGTTGAAGGACAAAACTCTTTCTCAAGATCACAGAAGAGGTATTCTTGAAAGTCTTATTAAAACTGAAGATGAAAAAGCCATTCAAGCAGCGATAGAAAATTTGGGAGATCTAAAAACGGTGCATTGGGAATGGTTCCAATCATTTATAGGAGTTCAAAATTCAGTAGTTATCAATTATTTGGTGACGGTGGCTACAGATCCGAAATATGATGATTGGGATAATATTACACATGGTCAGGCAACGGTAGGTTTAAGAGAAAGCAACCGGACTTTGATTCAACAAGAATTGATAAAAAAATTAGAAGATCCCAGTCCTCAAGTTAAAAATTTAGCCCTAAAAGCTTTAAAGGAACTCCAAATAGCTGGGGCAGTTCCTCAGCTGCATCAAATACTCAAAAATCCTGCTTCGGAAAAGAAATTAAAAGAAAATAGTGCCTTGGTCATTGCTAAAATCAGCCGAAATTCAGCAGAATCCATAGATTCTAGCGTAGCAGCGGACGTTGCTCCTGTCCTACGTGATGTTATTTTAGAAGGAGTTTCTCCACAAGGCCGAGGTTTTTTCATCCCTTCCCCAGGAGTAAAAGAGGCGGTAGGCTTTTTCTCAGGCTTAAGAGAGGAGGAGAGCGTTAGAGAATTTTTAAATTCTTCTCCTGAACTTCGACAAAAACTCATTCAGGTAAGAAATTATTTAACTGACCACCTCCATGTTGGACCTTACAACTCCGTAGGAGACAATGAAATCTTAACGGAACTCGAACAGCTCTTAGGGGGTACTTAGGGGCAAATAAGAGTTTCTGGACGGAAATCCACTGGATTGTTCACCCATTAGATTCGCATTGAATTTTACTGTGTAAAATTAAATGCTGGGAAGAGGAGTTGAACCTCCACGGGTGTTACCCCACAGGATTCTGAGTCCTGCGCGTCTGCCAATTCCGCCATCCCAGCGAGAGATCCTTCGCGGAGCCTGCTCTTGTGAAAACGAGGGCTCAGGATGACACTAGCCATAAATGAACTGGATATTTAAAGTCAACCAGATTATGTTAACGTCGTGAAATTAAACGAAAAAATGGTTTTAGAAAAAGTGGCAGACAAACGCTATAAGCCCATGACGTTTGATGAACTGTGCCATCTTTTTCATGTGGTTCAAGAAGAAAGAAAGCTTTTTCGGAGACTCTTAAAATCCCTTCTAAATCGTACTCAACTTATTCGCCTTCCCCAAAAACGCTATCGTCTCCCTCACGAAGATGATTTTGCAACAGGCACGCTACGGAAAAATCCAAAAGGGTTTGGATTTTTAATTCTGGGGGGTGGTTTAGAAGATGTGTATCTGAGTCGTTCTGAGCTTGAACCCTATATGAATAAGGATCGTTTGAAAGTCTTGGTGGGGGCCAATCGATCCGGACATGTGGTAGAGCTTTTAGAGCGTGGAGCCAAAAACGTTGTTGGAAAGCTTTGGGTCAAAGGAAAAACAGCCTATGTCATTCCCCAAGGCACAGATGTTTCTTTTGGAGATAAAGATGCTTTTTTTATTCCTTTCGATAAAACATTGCCCAATTTTCACAAACAAATGGTTGTATGCAAAATCAAAAAATATCCTTCGCGTCATGAAGGAGCCCAAGGAGAGATTCTCAAAGTTTTAGGAAACGCGGGTGAACAAGAAGTAGATTTTAGTTCAATGATCTTTAAGCACGATCTTCCGCATGAATTTTCAAAATCTGTTTTAGAAGAAGCTGAGCGACTCAAACAATGGAATCTTAAACAAGAAATTTTGCAAAGAAAAGATTTAAGAGCCCTGCCTTTTATCACCATTGATGGAGAAACCGCCAAGGATTTTGATGATGCGGTGTGTGTGCAAAAAGAAGGATCTCATTTCCGTCTTTGGGTGTCGATCGCAGACGTAAGCTTCTTTGTCAAAAAGCATTCTTCCATTGATCAAGAAGCCTATAAACGGGCGACAAGTGTTTATTTTCCAGGGGGTGTGATCCCCATGCTTCCAGAAGTTCTTTCGAATGATTTGTGCAGCCTTCGTCCCAATGAAGAAAAAATGACCTTTACCTGTGAAATGGAATTTGACGACCAGGGAAATCGCACGAATTTTTCTATTTATGAGTCTGTGATTTTAAGTCGACATCGCATGACCTATACAGAAATTCAAGCGCTCCTAGATGGGGATTTGGCCATGTGTCAAAAATATTCAGATAGGGTCTCTGATGTCCAACTGATGAATGAACTTAAAAATATTTTGAAAAAACAAAAACATGCGCGAGGGTGTTTAAACTTTGATCTTCCCGAACCAGAACTGGTTTTAAATCTTCAAGGAGAAATTGAAAATATTGTGAAACGCGCACGCCTTGAAGCTCACATGCTCATTGAAGAATTTATGATTGCCGCCAATGAAACCGTAGCAGAGTTTATGTTTAACAAACGGCGGCCTTTCATTTATCGCGTGCATGAGGAGCCCGAGGCTTCTGTGCTCACTCAGTTTCAAGAGCTTTGTCACAATCTGGGGTATTCTTTGGAGGTTCAAAAAACGCCCCACCCAAAACTCTATAGCAAGCTCCTGGAGAAAGTGGAAGGAAAGCCTGGGGAAAAGGTGATTAATGTGGCTCTTTTGCGCTCTATGAAATTGGCGCGTTACTCAGAAAGAAATCTAAAACACTTTGGGTTGGCCTCGGAATGTTACACGCATTTTACGTCCCCCATTCGCCGCTATCCGGATCTTATCGTCCATCGGCTCTTAAAAGAGGAACTTAAGAAAAAACCTAAAGATTCCGATAGGTTTGATGATGATGTAAAGATTTCCTTAGCTCAAGATGCAGACCACTGCTCAAAGCTAGAGCGCAGAGCTGAGGAAGCAGAGCGAGAGTTTGTGGCTTTGAAAAAAGCGCAATTTATGATGGACAAAGTGGGACAACAATTTGTGGGCTATATTTCAGGAGTTACAGAGTTTGGGCTTTTTGTAGAGCTCGATCTTTATTTTATAGAAGGCTTGGTGCATGTGACTTCCATGCGAGATGATCATTATCAATTTATCGAAGAGCACTATACGATGAGAGGGCGACACACGAAAAAAGAATTTCACTTGGAGCAAAAAGTTTTGATTGAAGTTCAGCATGTAGATTTAGACAAACGGCAAATCGATTTTGTTTTTGTGGAGTCTTAAAAAAGATGGGCATTTTAAAATTAGGCAGCCAAATTGGCCAAACCGTTAAAAATGTAGGTCGCATGAAAACGATTGTGACGGTTATGGCCAAGCATGGACTGGCAGAAATTGCAGAACGCATTCAGCTTGTGAAACTTATTCCAGGGTTTAGTGTCAAAGGTGACAAAGAAAAAGAAAAGCTCACACTGCCTGAACGTTTTCGACTGTCGTTTGAAGAGCTTGGGCCTTCGTTTGTAAAACTAGGTCAAGTATTAAGTACCCGCCCAGATTTAATTCCAGAAGAATTTGCTGAGGAGTTTAAAAAGCTTCAAGACGATGTGCGTCCCATTGACTTTAAATTCGTCAAACACACAATCGAAGAAGAGTTAGAAAAACCTCTCTCAGAACTTTACAAATCTTTTAATGAAAAACCATTGGCCGCAGCCTCCATTGCCCAAGTGCATGAAGCTGAGCTTCACAATGGAACCAAAGTGGTTGTGAAAGTGCAGCGTCCTGGCATTGATAAACTCATCGATACAGATGTGAGCATTCTTTTTATGATTGCAGGGATGGCAGAAAAATACGTCGAAGAAACCAAGACCTTTAATCCCAAGGGTGTGGTGGAAGAGTTTTTTAAGACCCTCAAAAAAGAACTCGATTTTGTCGTCGAAGCAGGAAATATGACGCGCATTCGCAAAAACTTTGAGAATCATCCTGAAATTGTCGTTCCTCAAGTTTATCGAGATTTATCCAGCACCAAAGTTCTCACGTTAGAAAAGTTAGAAGGCATTCGGTTTAGTGATAGAGCGACTCTTCAAGAAAAAGGAATTGATATCAAAAAACTGACCCACAATGGGGTGCAAGCGTTTTACAAGATGGTTTTGGTCGATGGAATTTTTCATGGAGATCTTCATGCTGGCAATATGTTTGTGCTTGAAGATAGCCGCATTGGTCTGATTGATTTTGGCATTGTGGGACGTTTAAACCAAAGAACCCGAGATGCACTTGGAAATATGTTTTTGGCGCTGGTGATGGAAGATTACGAGGCGTTGGTTTATGAATATTGCGAAATAGGGCTTGCGACGGGGCGTGTGGATATGGATCGTTTTGTAAAGCATGTGCGAGAGCTTGTGGAGCCCTACTTTGGACTTCCTTTAAAAGATATTAATGTGGGGCGGATGCTTTTAGAGCTTACCGTTGTGGCAAGCCAGCATAATTTAAAAATGTCCCAAGATTTGATGCTTGTATTTAAAGCGCTTGTGACGATTGAAGGAATGGGGCGCTCGATTGATCCTGAGTTTGATATTGTGAAAGAAATGGGAGAATTTTCCAAAGTTCTTTTTAAAACCAGATACGATCCAGAAAAGCTAACGCGAGAATTTACACAACTTTTGCGAGATAGCGCGGGGCTTTTATATATGCTGCCCCGACAACTCAAACTTATTTTAAAACGCCTAACCAACGACGAATGGGTGACGCGCATTAAGCTTGATGACCTCAAACAGTATCAAGATGCCGTTGTTCGAGGCCAGCAGCTTCTTTCACTTTCAATTGTCATTGCTTCTATCGTTCTTTCTTCTACCATTGTTCTCATTTTCCACAAAGGCCCCTCGCTTTTAGGCTTTTCTCTTTTTGGCGTCATTGGCCTGGGCTTGGCCACACTTCTTTGCTTTATCTTTTTAATTTCTTATTTTCGGAAGTAGGGTGCGCTCCCCCTCTCCTGTTGACTACCTATTGCTGAGTGCCTGATCTATTTTTTGTTTAAGGGCAAAGTCTTTGGTTTGTCTAGAAATGTTTTCTAAGGCCTCGATGGCCCGGGCTCGTACAGTTCTATCTTGGTCTTGAAGGGCTAAGATATAAGTGTCGCTGACTTTGGAGTTGGTTTCCCAAAAAGTAAGAGGTGTGTCAGAAAGATAGCAGAGCATAGTGCTTCTCAGCCATGCTTCTTCTTCTTGAGGGACTGTAGAAAGCAGCGCATCTAAAATTTGAGGGTTTTGGGAGTGATTGTCTAGAGCAGAAAAGGCTTTGGATCTGATATTAGAAGAAGGGTTTTTAAGAGCTAAGAGGAGAGCTTCTAAAACTCTGGGATCTTGAGCTTCCCCGATCTTTTTTGCTAAAATAGCTATGGCATCTAGCTTTTGATCTTCTGTAGCTGTGGCAGAGGGCAATGTCCATAAAGCAGTTTCTAAGGGAGCTGGGCCTTGGATTTGATGCAGTGCCTGATCTATTTTTTGTTTAAGGGTAGAGTCTTTGGTTTGTCTAGAAATGTTTTCTAAGGCCTCGATGGCCCGGGCTCGTACACCTCTATCTTGGTCTTGAAGGGCTAAGATATAAGTGTCGCTGACTTTGGAGTTGGTTTCCCAAAAAGTAAGAGGTGTGTCAGAAAGATAGCAGAGCATAGTGCTTCTCAGCCATGCTTCTTC
>JAHFEZ010000058.1 GCA_023248265.1 Deltaproteobacteria bacterium | reverse complement strand
CCCAAATCGCATTTTTTCGGATCGCAAGATCTTCGGACCTTGCCAAAGGAATTAAAACATCTAAAAGCTTTGACAAACGAGCAGGCTGAACTTTTGCAACGCCCACAAGCTCTTCTACACAGGCTCGAAATAAAATATCATCTGGACTGCCCAAATTGGGAAGAATTTTTAAAAGTGTTTTAAACGCTTCTGGAGAATTGAGACGTCCCAAGGCCCGCACCATGCCTACTCTTTTTTCTATACCCGTTTTTAAACCGGTTGTCCAAAACAGTCCACTGGCAAGCATTTTTTCATCAGAGTAAGTTATCAAGGCCACCATGGTTTCAACCGATTCCTCAAATTCTTTGTCACCAGGGAAAAAGAGACGAGTTTTAAAAAGCTCTCTATCTAAAACCCTTAAAATACGAGGGGGCAATGCCTCTGCCTTTTTATAAGAGCTCACAACATACTCACGAAAATGATTATTTTTATTGGCGACCAGCTCTCTTAAAACTTCCGGAGAGAGTCGTTGTTTGGTCTTTGCAAAGTGACGAACCAATTGATGAAAAGAAAATTTTTGATTTTCTAACGTGCCAAAACGAACTTGAGCCAATAAAAAATCAAGCTCTATCCCCCCCAAATGGGTCGAAACCAATGAAAAACTATATCCATTGATCAACTGGCTCAGTACTTTGAGCCGCTCTATATAAGATTCTTTGGGAACCGCGCCCTGAAGAAATCGAATACCTCGCTGCAATTTGAAATTGGTCTCCGTAAAAGATTCTTCCATCATTTCTCTGGCTCCTTGAGACAATGTATCCGCATGAAGAGAAGCTTGAAACGTCCTATCCAGACTCTGCAGTGCACTTTCAACATCCGACAGCCCTTCTATTCGCCCCGGATGCGTTTTGACTTCTTCAAGAATCGCTCGGATTTCTTCTTGATAATATCTTAAGAGATTTTGATGAGCCGCGGGATTATTTGTTAAAGAAACCAGTTCCGTTTGCATGAGCTGTGTGGCTGTTAGTATAACAGGACGTGCCAGGGCTTCATCCTGAGCCAAGGAATACAAAATATTTTGCCACTCGGAATAATAGGTGAAAAGCCTCGCTTCTATTTCAGTACCTTCAATAGAGATGAGCGCTTTTTGGGGCGTTTCCAAATTGACCCTAACCGCTTCAACTACTTTTGGATCATAGGCACGCTTTTCTAAAATGGCGGTGATGGCAGCATCTCTTTCTGCTGCCCAGCTCCCCAGAAAAATTTTTGCTTCACTTTTTCCAGCTTCTTTTCCAATGATTCGCTCTAAGACTTCTGCAGCCAATTCATAGTAAGGACACTGTGCGTAGCTAAGATAGGGGATGCATAGAAGTAGTAGAACTAGGGCACCTCTAAAAACTACCCATCTGCTTCGTTGCCCCCATAGCTTCATGTCTGGCTTCATTTAGCCAAGAAATAGCAAAGATCATGCCAAGACAATATTTAAATTTATTAATAAATTCAAATAGTTATACACGATCATTTTTGCCTAAAAACTGTGCTTTTTGTAAATTTGTACAGATTATGGACGTTGTCTCGTAAAAATCCTCTTTTTTAGGGTATTTTTTGCACATCTATTGGACAAGGTAACAAATATGGCCACTTTTGGCTTCTTACACATAAAAATATGTGCCATAACTATTTAATATTACTTATATTTTTTAATAATACTCTGGCACTTAATTTGCATATATTTAGATAGGTATGAGGTCTTGTTTTACTCTTTTTCAAAAAACTTTTGCCTATTTTTTGGTGTGTCTTTTTACTTTCACCATAGTGTCTAACTGTTTTCCACAAGAAGCGTATGCGGAAACAACCTCTCTTCCCCCTCTGCCTTCTGAAGCCCAATTGCGGGATGAAATTTTGATGACAGGAAAAAGTATTGAACTGATGGGTCAAAGACTTCTTCAAGAATATGAAATCCAAAAACCAAAACCTCTTTTTGAAGCAGAAAAACTTTTGCCAGGGGTTCAAGAAGGAAGATATTGTCTCCAATGCCACTCGGATTCAGCCTCCCCGGCTCCGAACTTTTTTCCACAAGCTCCAGGTTCTCTACAAATTCCAGATTTTTTAAATGATCCTTTCTTTCTGGCTCCTAGAGCAGGCAATTCTCATTGGAACAGCCATTCTCCTGAACAAAAATTTGAACTTTTGCTGACCGAGATGCAAACGCTTAAAACAAAAGTGCAACAATATCTCATGCTCGAAAATGCTCCGATTGAACTGCAAGTCACCTTTATCAAAATTTACTTAGGGGCCCTCACCCAATATCTGCTCACAGCCATGGTGGCCTACCCCCTGTCAAATCCTTTTGATACGCTAGATGAAACCTGGCATTTAACCCTTCCTCCGAATCGGATGGCTCAAATGAAAGCCACCGTTTGTGCACCTGAAACTTTTAAAACAACGAAAGACACCTTCGCAACACTTATCCGACTGGAAGACAATCAAGTATTTTTTTCAGATACATTCAAGATCGCCATTGAGCTTTCTTCTTTTTTAAGACAGCAAAACGAAGCAGCGTGGCTCAATATTTTAAAACTGCAAACCGTTCAATATTTAGCAAAACAACTTTTAAAAATTAATGATACTTGGTCCACGGTTGGCTCGAAAAACCAAGAATTTTTTGGACAACTTTCTCACCATTTTAGATCTCTCAATCACTCTTTTGGCTCCCTGCTCCAAGATCAAGAACGAAAAAAACAAACCAATTTTAATCACTTTTTGGGAGATCACTTAAGCATTCAAAAAATTCCAACGGTCATCACGGCTGAACGGTATAAAGATTTGGTTTCTCATGCCCCTCGGATGTGGGAAGCCATTGGGAACCGCTTTGGTGACTATTTTGAACAAAGTCATTTTGACCGCACAGAAAAAGAAGCCACAAGTTTAGAAATTAAAAAAGCCCTCTATCTGTATTCTTTTTCTTTGGCAGAATATGAACCACGAGAATTGGCCCGATGGATTAAAAATAAGATCCTCGAAATCAAAAAGAAATTTTTCCACGACCAGCTGGAGTATCACTTTTTGATGCAAAATGAAATGACGGCTGAAGATGCAGAGCCGCTTGAACAAAAGTATTTAGCAGAATACGAAAAAGAATTAACGATTGAAATGATTTTACAATGGCTGGCCACCTTCGACACTTCTGTGCCTGCTGCCGTAAAATCTGCTGTGGAGTTTTTGAAACTCTCGGCTCAAGTTGAAGGAGCCCAAGAACAAATTGCCCAAATCGATGAACAAATTCAGGCTTTATTGCTATATGATTTTAATAAAAGCGTCTCTTTTTCTTATGAAGTGCTCGAGGGACGTGAGGGAGCCCACTTAAGATTTGGGTTGGCCGACCGTTGGCACGCCAGTGGCATGGAGAAGGAAGAAATGGGAAGCATGGTTCCCTATCCCCCTGACCCTGCAATTCCAGATCTTATGCCGGTTGAAAAATTTCCTAAAATAAAACCCATTGAAATGGATCCCACAAATTTTGGGGTCTTAATGGCAACGATTATTTCTTCTATCGGAAATAATATCTTTTTAATCAAACATATCGATAAATTCACAAAAGCCAAAACCAAAGAAGAGTTGCTCACCAACTATCAATCACTTTTGGATCAAGTTCAAACGATGCTCAATAACACAACGATCCCCAAACGCGATCCTAAAGAAGGAGACAAGATTCATGAAAAAGAAAAACTTAAAGAAGCACTCAAAGCCTTAGAAAAACTGGGCCTCAAAATAAATAGACTTGATCCCAAAAACACTGAAACCTTAGATGACTTTTTTGCCACAACCAAAGAAAAAGTAGAGTTTCTCAAAACCAAACGAGCCATTCTGATCAATGTTTTTAGAACGCTGGCCATCCCCATGGAATCTGGCACAGGCAATGCCAATCGCAAACGGGAAGAAAAAATTTATTTACATCACCTCCAAGAGTTAAAAAAACAAGATGGCGTTTTACTATCAGAAGTTAGAGAATTCTTAGGAGACAATGCCTCCAATCTGGAGCAATTTTATAAAGACGCTTCTGAAAACTCCTTTGCCGTTCCTCAATTTATAAAACCTTCCGACTACTATCAGTATTACGAACAATTTGAGCAAGCTCGCCAAAAAAGAATCAAAGAGTTTTTTAAACCCGAAGAAGTTGAAGAGGCTCTCCATCAAAACGCAGAAATTTTAGCCGAGCTCCGTTATTTAGAAAATGAGCTCAGATATTTTCACGATGCCTATGTGCATCCTGAATATTTTATGGGAGCTAAAGGAAATCTTCTCTCTCCACGAACACTCGAACAGCTCACACGGGTGCAACGACTTCGAGAGAAAAGAAAAACGGCCTACTTAGATAAAGGGGGCGAAAATTTAGACGAATGGCTCAAAGGATATCTGAGCACCCTGATGCTTCGACAAGCCCTGATCACTCAAGATCTTCTCATTCGAAAAAATATTTATAAAGTAGTCAATGCTAAATCAATTGATGAAATCAAAGAATTTGTTTTAGATCCTTATATCTTAGATCAAGCCTTAAAAATGGTTGAACAAGAATACCCCGCTCAAATGTGGCGTGTCACAGCTTTTCGAAAAATGCATACGGATATGATGGATGAGGTTTCACATAATTTCTTAGATAACTATTTTGACAGCTCTGGACATAGCGCTGTATTTTGGAGCCTGGTCACACTCCAGCTTATTCTTTTATTTATTCCAGGTGCCCAACTCGGAGCGGTAGCCATTGGATATATTTTACTCACAGATGTTGTGACTCAAACAGGATATGAATTATTTATTAGAGCACCTCGCTCCTATCACATGATTCAAAATAAGGAAGATTTCTACCTTTCAAGTACCACCCCTGAAGACATTATAGCCAGTGGAGGAGGGCCCGGAGGCAACAACTCTCAAGACTTTGAAAAAATGAGAGAAGATGTTTTTTGGCAACAAGCCATCACAGCAGGCACAGCCCCTTTAATTTTTCCGTGGGCAAGGTTTGAAACGAAACGTGCACTTCAACTCTTTCACGCTAAAACGAACTGGTTTGTGGGTCTTAAAATTCCTCTTTATGCTAAAAACTTAGGAATTGAAGCTGGCACGCCGCTCACGCTTTCTTTGGTTCATGAAAAAATGGCGCAAAGGCTATCCATCTCTTCTCAAGAATTTTTAAACCTTGAAGCACCTAAACTTATAGAATTGACACTGTCTAAGCTCGGCAAAGAAGAAGGTGCCCAGTTTTTGCAAATGGTTCAGTTCTTCAATCAAACTCCTATTGCAAAACATCTTTGGCTGACAGAATTGTCCCAGTTCCACCAAGCCCTGGCCACCTTGGGTTTTGAAGAAGGCATGCCTACCGTAGAAGAAGCTCGCCAGAGAGCTCAAGAAATGTTACGTCGTAATTCTTTAACTCAAGGACGCCCCTCCCTACCCCCTGAATCCCAACTCTATCTAGAAACTCAACGACAAGAAATTGAAGATGCATTACGATTTTTAGAAACCAATCCAAATATTTTGGATCGGCTTTCAAAGAATATTCCTCGTTAAAAAAAAGTTCCAGCGCAATCAATCCCAGCAGAGGGATGCCAACGCCCCACAAAATACACACGTGCCACCCCTTGGTCATGAAGGATTTTTTCCCAAGCCAATCTGCGGTCTTCTTTTTGACTTTGATTCGTAAAGACAACGAGCTGATGGTCTTTGGGGCTACGCACCACAAAACCATTAAAAAAATTTACATCTTCAAATATACCCAAAACTTCCACAACCTCAAATCCCTTCTCTCGTAGGGTGCTCGCCACAGACTCAAACTTGAAATCTTTTTGAATTAATATTTTTCCTTCGGGCAAAGCCATCATCCACGTATCTAAATGGGTTGGGAAATCTTCGTCTGGATCTAGATAAAGAGAGACCAGGTTTTCTTCTTTGACTTCTAAGTCTTGAGCTACGCGAGCTCTGGATTCGCTCTTGTCATCCCCGCGTTGAGCCCGACGAATGACATTTTCATCGATAATCACATAGGGCTCTCCAGCCCGCGTTCCAGAAATGAGCTCTCCACCTTCTACGCGTGTGACCTTGAGTTTTTTCACAGAACGACCCAGGTCACGAGCCAATTCTTCGATCCACACGGAATCATAGGTATCTTGATCCTCAAGCGTATAAAACGTGCTAAACGACGGAGGATATTTCAAAAGCACATCGTAGTCGATCGGTGCCATTTGAAGAAGCGCTCCTTGATCGTTAAATAACAGATGATCTTGAAACCACTGTCTTGAGCTCACTTCAATTTTAATTGTCTTTAAATAAATCCCCTCTTTTTGAAAAGCAGATTGAAGCGATGGAAAATCTTGAATCCCCGAATATTCATAACTCACGTTGGGCCATTTTCTTTTGACAACCGAATGGATCCAGCCAGAAATAGGAGCACTCCCATCTTCTGGTAAAAGCGCAGAGAAAGACACTCCTGGGTAAAACAGAAGAAGGAATAAAAAAATATTTTTCAGGCTATTCGTATTTTTTTGCAATTTCTTCGGCTATGAGACGAATACTCGCGAATTCTTCTGGGCCAAAGAACCGATTGCAATCATCTAAAGAAGCAAATTTTTTGGTAAGGTTTACACTACTGCCAAATTCATTACGAATTTCAACATAGCAAAGACAATTCTGATTTAAAACAAGCTTTGTGGTGTCTATAGAGCTTCCAAATTGGTCTCTCTGCAATGTAAATTCGTTAGGTTGGCAGGCTCCAAATCTTTCTTTGACAGCTTGTGCCACTAAGTAAGGAACGCAGGCTCTCATCGGAAGCTCTGTCACTTTCACATCCACACTGCTCCCAAATTTATCTTGCACTTCTTTGATACACGCAGAACCTTGAAGCCGAACTTGGGTAATGTCTGTAGATGATCCAAATTCATCCGACTTATAAAAAATCTCTTCATCCATCGTATACGTCCCTAAACATCCTCCCATCAAAAGCAATCCCCCGATTAACCCTAATTTTATTTTTGAATTTTTCATATCTATTCTATTTCTCCCCTCTTAAAAAAGAGGAGTCCTATATACCATAATTCTACCCATTGTCCACCCTAGGGACGGATTTCCGTCCCCTCGCTCCCTGGGCGTCCAAAAAAGAGCAAAAAAACCAATAAAATCAACAATCACTTTTGGCACAGCTTATGCAACAAAAGGCCATGAAAGCAAATTTGACA
>JAHFEZ010000016.1 GCA_023248265.1 Deltaproteobacteria bacterium | reverse complement strand
GGATCATATGGCCCATGATGTTTTGGGCCACGCTTTGGTTCCATATTCTAAAGAAACAGAACCTTTTTCTGAAGAAGCTTTTATTTTAGCCATTGAAGAAGAAAATGAAAAAAAGGCTGTTGCACTTTTGAAAGGAGCTCTGGATTCAGGGCTTCATTTTGAGCATTTAGAAAAAGTTTTTACACAGGCTGCGCTTAAGCACACGTACGATTTTGGCCATGCATTGATCTATGTGACCAAAGCAGGAACGGTGATTGAGCTTTTGGGAAAGGAAGTTGAATCTTTTCTTTTGGTTTCTTTAACAAGAGCTCTTTGTCATATGACACGTGAAGATTTACTTCCGGAATTTAAAAATACTTCTCGATATTCTTCTCAAAATAGTTATGAGGCTCTTTTAGAAATAAGTGCCAAAAACTTTTTATATTTTAATTCTCAATTTGACTTTGCGTATGACAAGCCTGTGAGCGACAATGTGGGTTGGCTGGATTTTACACATCCCATTACGTTTGCAAATGCCGTGCGTGTGCAATGTCAAAAATATTCTGAGTTTTGGAAAGAAGGATTGTTACAGCTGGCTTATTTTAATGACAGAAATAATCCCTATGTGGATGTGGACCAAAATAGTTCTTCTTGGTTTGTGAAAGACAAAAATAAGTTTTTTACTCAATGTGTAGAAAAGATTTTAGATCATGGCCTAAATGATCGTATTCAAGCAGCCCATCTTTTAAAAACATTTTGTGCTGTGAAAGAAGAAGTGGGAAGTACGAAAAATAAAACGACAGAAAAGTTTTTATTGGCTGCTTTAAACCGTTATTTTCACAGTCCTATGAAGTTTAAACATATTCGTCGGGCAGCTCGCCAAAATATGAGTTTGGTGGGCAAAGATTTTCAACATTAGTTTTTTCTTGACATACCGCATCATTTTTAGCTAAGCTCAATTTAAATCACACGATCATAAAAGAGGAGGTCAGCTAAAACTTTTGTCGTAAATGCCCTGCCCAAGGCTTAAACGACAGATCCTTCTTAACAGATCAAAAAAGTGCTGACCTCCTCTATATTCTTTTTATAGGCTTTTTAAAAACTTGCCCATCGGGTCGTTTCACAAAATTCTGTATCGAGATAATCAAGGCTCGCAGCATCTTGGAGAGGTGCTAAAATAGCAAGACCCGAATATCGTTCTGCAGCGTTGCCAATGCCTTGGGTATAGCCTGTAAAAAGAAGGGGGTTTTTTGGGTTTTCAGCTTCAAAGGTGACAATGTCTTGGGTTCTTGTAAAGCTTTGTGGGACACCTAGCCATTGATGGGTTTGAGGATCCATAAACCAAAAATTAAATTCTTGAAGCCCTGTGGAAAAAGGGGCAAGAACCCATGCTTTATGAATAGAACGAGCAGGCCATTTTTTATCCTCAATCCCTGAAACAAAACTTTCAGGCTTAAGAAGTGGAGGAAGTTTATTTAAAATGTCTGTGTCTGTTTCAAATCCTCTGGCCCAATTTTCGTATCCATACACAAGGAGGCTATTTTCTTGTTGGGTATGAATAAAAAGTCTAGGGTTTGTTTTAAGTTTAGCAGGTTGCAAGAGATTTAAAAGCGTTAGCATTTCTTCTACGGTTTGGCGAGTTTCTAAAGGAGTAAAATGATTTTTTTTGAAGGCCAAAAGCAGTGATCCTAAGTCGGCTAAATCCTCTCGAGAAATTTTTCGAAGGCCATTTGAAATTTTTAAAGCCATTTTTAGTTCTGGTGGGAAGGAAGGTATGGCTTGAACCAGCTTAGTGAGATTGGCCACCAAAGGATTGAGTTTTTCAGTGTCAATCACACTGATGGTTGCAGAACTAGAGTAAACAGATTTTCGTTGGGTTCCTTTTTTAATGAAAGAGTAAGATTCTAAAAATCGCTCTGCTAAATTTTGAGCCAGTATTTTAGGATCTTCAGATGTGTCATTTAAAATTTGAAGCGAATCAAAAGGCATGCCTGAAGAAAACTCTGCTTCTTCAGAGGCCAAAAAATAGGAGCTGAGGTTTCGAAGTTCATAGGCCACTTCAAGGGTTGCCATAAAGCAGGCATCCAACCATAAAATATCTAAGGGTCGCTGACCCAAGGGCCGCTGACTCAAAGGTTGCGATCCAAGGTGAGTTTCTAGTTGGTGTCGAAGTTCTTTAAGTTTTATATTTTTGAGACCATCAAAAGCCAGCCCATGGCTATAAAGAATAAGCATGCGATGCGATTTGGGAATTTTAAAAGCATTTGAAAAAAAAGAGGATAACTTTTCATCATCTAATAAGATTGTTTTTTGGGGGGGTGCTTTAGGTGTCTGAGTTAAATGGCCGGGAACTGGAATGCCCCGGAAATCTATTTCATAAAAGAGGGGATCCCAGGTGGGGAGCTCTTGAGCTGATAGCTCTTCAGATGTGGAATCGACAAAATAAGTTACTTGCCGATCTGAAAATTCTCGAAGAATACTTAACTTAAAAGAAGCATTGGGAGTGAGCTTGGCAAGTTCCAAAATATTTTTGTCGATGTCTTGTTGATATTGAGCAGGCTCGTCGCTTCCCAAAAAAATAACCGCAATTTCCCAGGGGTCGCCGACCCAGGGGGTAGCCGCCCAAATGGGAAAGCTAAGAAGAGAAAGAAGAAGAAAAAGAAAAATCTTATTCGTTATCTTCGTCGCCATTCACACCAAATAAATTCCCGCTATCTATATCTTGTGCCATTTTTTGATAGCTAATGCGTGCTTTGGAGTTTGCCCAAGCATCAATAGCTTGGATAAAAGCAAGATTGGTGTCGTGGAGTACATAGAAGAAAGTGGATAGCCCATTGGTAAATATGTCTAAATTTTTAGTACCTTTTGTATCGGCATCCGTAATCTTGCGATTAAAAAACATCGTGTTGTAATACGGATAGGAACTGCAGCTATTAAAATAATAAATTTGGTACCGACTTTGATTGGGCTGCATGGCAAAGTTTTCTTCACGTTCCATTTTTTCTAAATCCAAATATTCTCCGAGACCGGAATGCCCATCATAAAGCATGACAGAGGAGTTCTCTAGGGCATCTTTGAGGAAAAAATGAAATGCATGGCTGAGTTCATCCATTTCACTGGCGCCAAAAAACATCCGAACAACAATTTTAGCTTTTGAATCTTGTTTCTCAAGTTCTTCGACATAGGGGACGACACTGGGACGAGATGTCGCAATAGCAAAAATTTGTTCTTTGGTCCATGCCCCTAAGGGTTTAAATCCTAAGTCCATGAGTGAGTTTCGAATATCTCGATAATTAGAAGCATTGATGTCTGTGGATCTCAGAGGATTTCTATCCAAATAAGGATTATCCATGCCCATCAAAAGACTGATGAGAATAGTGCCTGAATCATCAGCAAGTCGTTCATATTCGGGGTAGGTATCCTTCGTGTTAGATAGTCTTTGAATGGAGGCTGTGACTTTTTTATAATCCCATCCTTCTTTAAGAGTACAGCCATAGTTTTTTGGATTCCAAAAGTACCAAAAATATTTTTCAATGTCATAATGAGGATCGGTGCAGGGATTTTTACTTCCCACAAGTCCTGTTGTATAGATCGTTTCTGGATTAACGGGTAGCGTAATTCCATACGTATCTGTTGGGCCATTTTGAAGAACAATCGTGCCTTTATAATGATAGCTAATGATGTATATTTGTCGTTCGAAGTAGGAAATTTGAATGTTTGTAATTTTATGATTTCCTCTGGGAACAGCTTTATACCTTGCAGCTCCCATGGAGCCAAATAAATGTAAAACTTGTCGGTCGATTTGTCGGCGGGCTTCTTCTTCCGTAGGAGGAAGAGAGCTTTCTATTTCGACTTCATGATCAAACGTCATAATGGCTTCAGTCGAATCTTTGCCTACATAGAGCTTTCGTTCGGTTTGGCTGAAAACATTGGATGAAAGAGAAAAAATAATTAAAAAAACTGTGAGAAAGTAATACATCAAAACACCTCCTAGGAATGGAAGGCATCATTATAGAGATCTAAAGATAATGTCAATTATATTTTTGGGATTATACATTGACTTTGTGTCGTTCTATCATTATAAGGGACACAATGCTTTTAAGGTATTTGTCGCTCTCTCTTCTTTTTCTTTATTCCTCTCTTGCCTATGCAGCGCCCAAAAGCTTTCAAGAGGAAATCCATACGTATTTCAGCCCCAATGGGGGAGCGCAAGAAGCGATTGTCCGAAATATTTCTCAAACCAAACATTCTTTAGATATCGCGATGTATAATTTCAGCAGCGATCGCATTCTTGAAGCTCTCAAGACAGTAAGAATAAAAAATCCTCAAGTTAAAATTCGGATGATTTTCGATGATGCGGCCAGCACTAACGTGGACAGCCCAGGCAGCAGCTCAAAGGCCGATATGAGCGCGTCTTTGGAAAAATTAGGCATTGATGTGCGCTATGTGTCTAAAATTATGCATCATAAATTTGTTATTATTGATGGATTTCCAGATGGCTTACAAGGCAATGAAGATTTTTCGCAGACTGTTCTTTTAAATGGGAGTGGGAATTTTTCAAACCGCGCAGATACCAGCTATGATGAAAATTTAGTTGAAATTAAAAATGATCCCGAAACAACCACAGAGTTTCAAAAAGAGTTTCAGCTGATGTGGAATTACAGCTATGATTTTCCAGATGGTTCTTTGCAAGAAGATAGAGAAGACTATGTGTCTTCTTTAGAGCCTTCAGATGTGATTACGCCTATTTTTACGAGTCAAAATTTCAAAAAAGAGCCGAAATTTAAGCTCAATGGAAACCGGGTGGCCTCTTTAAATCTAGAAGAAGCGATTCGAAATGCAAAAACCTCTATTTATGTAGCCACCGGCCACTTTCGTTTGAAACCATTGGCGGATGCCTTAATTTCCGCCAAGCAGGAAAATCCAGAGCTAGAGATCAAAGTTGTTTTAGATAGCCAAGAGTATGTGAGTCAATCAGAGCATCAGCGTGTGATGGGAAAATATAAACGCTGTGTTAAAGACCTAGGCCCGAATCCTTCAGAAGAAGAATTGGAAAAGTGTGAGCTGGCCGGAGAAATGAAATTTAGTCGTTATTTGGCGCAAAATGGTATTGATGTGAGGATGAAGTATTCTTCTTATATTTGGTATTATGCCTACGATCCTCAAATGCATCATAAATATATGATTGTGGATGGAGAGACTGTGTGGAGTGGGAGCTACAATTGGTCTCGCAATGCGGAGTTTAATACATTTGAAAATGTGGTGCACTATCGTGGAGAAGCATTGGCGCCGCTTGTGAAGGCATATGAAGATGATTTTTTGTCCATTTGGGACATTCGTCGAGATGCGTTTTTTGCTCATAAAAAGCAGCTAGAAACTCGAAACCGCATTTCTCTTCATTTTTCACCGATGTCTTTATCTGTGGCAGAGATTGATGAGCTTTGGGGTGTGTTACTCAAAGATGTCCCAGATTTTTTACAAAAAGCAAAGCCAGAAGATCGTATCTGGGATAAACGAAAAGGACAGGGGGAACCATGAGAAAAATTTTTTTCATGTTTTTCTTATTTTGTAACATTGGCTGGGCCGACCCCATTGAGTTTTATTATAATGTACCTCCCAATGACAATCCTGAGGGGCGAGGGCTTCGTCCTAATCTCATTCGAGAAATTGATTCAGCTAAAAAATCTTTAGAAGGAGCGATTTATCAAATCAGCGATCCTAAAATTGTAGATGCATTTATTCGAGCACGAAAACGCGGACTTTTGGTTGCCTTAACGACGGATGGAGAATGGTACGATCCTTCAGAACATAACGTAACAGACTATGTGGCTGCCAGACAAAGGCTTGAAGCTGCCAGAGTGACGGTGGTTTCAGATACGGGTAAAGGACTGAATCATAATAAGTATCTCATTATGGATCGAGGAACAAGGAATGCTCGTGTGTGGATGGGCTCCACCAATGCCACACATCAGTGTTCAATGGAAAATGGGAATATTTCTTTTCTTTTTAGGGGTGCCGAAGTTGCAGATCTTTTTTATCAAGATTTTAGCCAAATGCTGGAAGGCAAGTTTCAAAACAAAAAATCGGGGGTCTTTTATGCGGCAGGGAAATTGGCCGTTGTGCCAGATCGGTCTGGCACCAAAAGTGGCTTAGAATTTAGGGATTTTGAAGGATTACCCGAGCCTATTTCTTATCCAAAAATTAATATAGGAGGAACGGAAGTCGAATTTTATTTTTCTCCGAAGCACAACATTCAAAAGCAAATCGTGGAAACCATTTATTCTGCCCAAGAGTCGATTCACTTTGCGACCTATACTTTGGATAATGCGATGGTCTATCAAGCCATGATGAATAAAGCACTGACAGCCAACTCCAAATTTGAACCCTATAGCCTTTATCCTGTGGCGCTTCGACAAGAGCCTTGGGAAAATATTACCGATGGAAAACTACGTGTGGCTCAAAGTGATGGGGCGACATTCGACACCAGTTCCATCTCTTCGGAACAGTGGGATGAGCTGTATAAGCTTTTTGGGGGGACAGAAGAGGAGGGTAAATTCTACAATGCGGCTGGTTACTTTTATCCTGCTGGAAAAATGGGTGGAAAGATTACCAAGGTTCCCGTGTATGGTATTTTTAATCGCCTAGGGTCGTCTAAAGGGCCGTATCAAACGATGCTTAATCTGGGAATGCCGGTGCGAATGGCGGCATTTCGAGGCATGCTCCATCATAAATTCATGATTATTGATCGACGAATTTTAATTTTAGGATCTTACAATTTTAGTTCCAGTGCAGAAAAGGATAATGATGAAAGTGCGATTATTATCCGAGATCCTGTTTTGGTGAATGAAGTCTATGAGAAAGTATTTGTGAATATGTTTAAGAATGCCTATCCAGAATATGTGCCAGGAGATGTGGAAATGTGGCAATTTTCACACGAACAAAAGCCAGTGGCCATCTCAGAAATTTTGTTTGATTCTAAACAGGGCACGGGTGGGCGTTATGCAGAACTGCATAACTACGCGACGTGTAAAACCAGCAAAGAATGTGAGAAAAAAGCAGTCGATCTAACAGGGTGGAAGCTATGGAATGGAAATATTCCTTGGCATGAGAATCCCAAGCTGAGTGGGAGCACAGACGATTTAATTTCCTATTATAATGATCCCTTGGAAAATAAATTTGAGCTCAATGATCCAGAGAAAGCAAATTTTTTAAGGCCTGATCTTCAAGTGCTTTGGCCTGGAGAGTATGGACTTATAGTGGGACGAGATTTTGAACCACAATTTTTAGATGATTTTTTACCTAAATATGAAGAGCAGTTTCAAAAAATATATGGTCGAAAACCCAAAGAATCTTTTGAGAAATATCCTAAGCTTTTTGTAAGCTCTGATCTCTTAGATCATGATGTGGGAGCAGGACTTTCGCCGTATAATTTTATTACACTTTTTTATCCGGATAAATTTACAATGGCAGATCGTTTTGATTCTAATGCAGATTTTGGCAATATTTCTGATGCAAGTGATTTTATAGGATTTTTGCTCAAAGGGGGGCGCTTTAAATTAAATTTGAAGCGGGATCAATCGTTAGAGCGCACGAATGTAGATGAACATAGAATGCTTTCTCACTTTAAGGCCTATGCGCAAGGGTACGGGGATGACACTGCGCTTTATTGGTATGGAGTCCCTCGCTATAATGATGCTTCGGATTGGGAACCCAACAAAAATGAATCTCGTACCCCTGGTTTTGCCTACGAATCTAAGTAATCCCCAAGTATGTCTGTTTTATGAAAGTAATTGCAAAAAATAGACATACTTAGTATACTCTGATGTATGCCTCATCAACGAGCGCGGCATCTTCTGGCCCTTTTAGAAAAGAGACTCCAGCTCTTCCCTATTGTGGGTGTATTAGGTGCCCGGCAGACTGGAAAAAGTACCCTTTTTCGTGATTTATTGCCAAGTCAGCGTAGCATCCACTATGTAACGCTGGATCGCGAAGAGATCAGATCACAGGCTCAAAGACAGCCGACTCTTTTTATTCGAAACCTTGAGTCTTCCAAATATAGAACAGTTTGTATAGATGAGGTACAGAAGGCTCCCGTATTATTCGATACACTGAAGGCTGAAGTTGATGAACGTAAAAGGCCAGGGCGCTTCGCACTTTCTGGATCCACTGAATTTTCAAAAAAAATTGGAATTCAAGATGCCTTAACAGGTAGGATTGCCCTACTGAGGATATATCCATTGAATCAATCTGAGATTGAAAATCGAAAGCCTAGTTATCCATGGGTGGATCCATTCAAAGTATCTACCCAAAAAAAAGTACCTACCCCAAAAAAACTTGTTCCACTTAAAAGCACACAGATGTGGTTGGATCGTGGCGGAATGCCTGGAATTTTCGCGTTACGGGACACAGCAAATCGCGCATCATTGTTTGAAAGCTGGATTGAAACTTCTTGTGCTCGAGATCTTGCACGTTTTGAAATCCCGCGGTTTAATCCCGAACTTGCACGTCGTATTTTAATTGAAACCGCAAAAGCACAGATTCCAAATCGTACGGAAATTTCTAGATCCCTAGGGAAAATACCACGCCAGATCGAAGCGTATTTTCAAGCGTTTAAAGCGCTTTTTATACTCTATGAAATTGAGCCCTATAAGACGAGTGTTGGTAAATCAAATTTTTATTTTTTCGATGCAGGCTTGGCAGAATTTGTTGGTGCCAGCATTGAACGTCGATTACAAGTTTGGTTTTTGAATGAATGTTTCTCTCAATTTTCATATTCTGGGCAAAGGCGCCCTGATATATTTGTTTACCAAACCCATCGAGGCTCACGTATCGACTTTGTGATCACTGCTAAAAATACTTGCTATGCAGTCAAACTTACTGATGAAGAAGCCCCAAGCACTTATACGCTTCGGTCAGTGGCAGCATTTAGAGTAAAGCACCCTCAAATACCCGTCATTGTTGCAGCGCCTTGTTTATATATCCAACAGCCAGACGCAGATTCAGGAGTTAAGATCATTCCCTGGTCTGCGTTGACGTAGAAAGTCAGAAACTTATTGACAAAAAAAGTGCATTGATTATGGTGCATCCCTTGGAGGTATCACCCATGAAAAAAATGTCTTTTGTGTTTGGTTTTTTGGTTTTGTTGTTTTTAACGTCTTCTTCATTTGCTGGGACATCACGATTGATGTGTTCTCTTGAAAATGGCGTGACTTCTTTTTTTGTTATTGGGACAGGGAATGCCTATAATATGGTAAGCTGCAGCGATGGTGGATCTGGATCCAGTTATAAAGTAGCCTTTAAGGGGGTGGGGATTGGCGCAAGTGCCTCTCTTGTAGAAGGTATTGCTTTGCATTATTTTGGATTTTCTTCAGACATAGCAGGTATTTATTATGGTCTTCGTGTAGATGCTGCTTTGGCTGTAGGAGCCAATGCGGCCATTTTGGGTGGCAATAACGGTTTATTAACAGTTGTGGGTGCTGATTTATTGGCTGTTGGAGCTGATGTTTCTTATATCCGGCTTGTTGTGGGTGAAAATATCAATGGTGTGGCTCAAGGTATTGCCGAAGCCGAAGGCGTTCCTCTCAACGAAGTCCAGGTTCAATAACACGTATAGGTAGTACCAAACGTTCTTTCCCCTCTCCATTGATTGTGCGTTTTGCACAGCAACCGAAGATTTTTTTCTGATGACTTTCCTCCCAAACTCCATGGCTCAATATGATCGAGCTCTAAAAAACTTCTTTCTCCGCACTGTTTTCCTTCAGAGCTTTGAATCTTTTTGGCCAAACTTTCTGAAGCGCTCAGTTCAATCTTTACTCTTTGAGAGGTAATGGGCTTTACAACTCCCTTTGCCCTTATTTTACTCAAAGTACTCGTTCCGGAACGAGTTAAATTTTGTGCAAATTCGGCTTCTTTAGGCATAGGTAGATTTCTAATACTATCTAAGATTTCTTCTTCTTGAGGAAAAAGATCAGCTACTATCTTTTCAAGCTCCCGTTTGGATTTATGCTGAATCTGCTCAAAGATCGTTTCTTTATTGTCTTGAGCGACAAAAAGGGATTTAAATGACTTTAAGAGCTGGTTCAGAAAGACGTTGTAAATAATTGCAAAAAAAACGGAATAAAATTTTTTTCTTACTTATCCAACAGCTCACTGACCGGTTTACGAGCTTTCATCCCCGAAAATACGGTCTGGTCGCATGCTGGGGTAAGGTCAGAAACTCCCCCCTTGCGCCCCACTTGCAGATGACTAATTTTTATGCTACTTTGCCCTCCACGTTTTAAGGGATGCATCCCAAGGGACGCGTCCCAAGGAGGGTTCATGAAAATTCGTTCAAATATTCAAATCGTTAATCAAGCCTTATGTTTTATCTTTTTCTTACTTCTCATGTATTTGTATGCGCCGAAAGGATTTAGCCAATCCCCTGCGGTTGAAAATCCACCCGATGATCCAGCGCTTCAAGAAAAAATCAATCAAGCCGTAGAAAAAAAATTAGATGAGGTGCTTCCTGGCTACGTTGAGCAAGAAGTCAATCGGCGTGTACGCGGTGCGGTGGCGGAAAAATTAAGAGAAATCAAGCAACGAGAATCCGATCAAAGAGAACGATGGCTTGAAAGAAATCAAGACCTTCGGGGTCGCTACATGGTAGGGCCTGTGGGAACGGATGGGGCGTATGGGGTCAAATTCGATATTAGTCCAGGGGCGATTACTTCTACCGGTTCAGGAATGAATCGATCTCAGATCTATTATGCTCGTATTACTCCTTTTATTCGTGTGGACAGTTGGGGAGCAGAGCTTTCTATGGATGCTAAGCATTTGAAAGAGTCCAATGAACAAAATAATGGAGCCAATCTTCAGAATTTTGTGAAAAATGAAATTGTGACTAAAGGAGAATTACGAGATGAAATTACTAAGCTTAATTTTAAAGATGCCTACATATATTACATTCCGGTTAATAAGGATCAAGTAACCGTTAAAGTTCATGCAGGACAAGTTCCAGTTCCTTTTATTACTGAAGTTGTTGATCAAGCGGTGTTTCATAAATCCATTTTGGATAAGTATAATCTGACGACGTCTTTGTCTGCCAGAGTGGATATTGGATTGGGTCGGCTTGAAGGACCCAATCCCAATGTTGTAGAGAGACAAGTGTGGGTTCAAGCAGCAAGTTTTAATTTAGATAATAAGAGCAGCATGGAAGATTTTGCCACTCGGATTTTAATGTCACTATCTATCCTGAATCGTTTTTCAGATATTAATTTTAAACCCATTGATGTTTGGGCAGGCTTTGCCAGAATCGGCTCAGGAACATCCACAGCAGGGGAATCCGTCTTGGTTACGAATCCTGCTCTAGCTCAGGAAATGTCTGTTTTTGGATTTAAGATTGATTTAAATAAATTAACAGGCAAAGAGTTGGGGGAAATTTTTGCGGAATTTGTCCGGCGACGACAAACAGGAGATATTACGGACCAGTCTTGGGTGATCGGTTGGAACAAAAAATTACAACCTTCAGAGGAAGGGAAGCGTCCGACAGAAATTGGAGCACGTTTCCAATCTCAACAAGACGATCCAGATGTCACCGTTTCAGATGGTTCTGTGATCTCCGCAGGAGCGCTTATCCCATTGGCTGATTACAGCGTTGCGTTGCGTATGAATCTTGGCTATGTCATTCAATCCACCGATCCTGAGCGAGATGGGGAGATAATTTTTACCACAGATTTTGAAGTGTTATGGTAAAAAAGAGATTTGTTTTTGGGCTCTTCATTACACTTTGGTTTTGTATCTTTTCTTATGCGGGTGCTCAAGAATCCTCTCTTTCTTATAGGGATTTGGTTCGTGCTTTGCGTTTTAAAGCTTCGTCTGTAGAGCAAAGACAAGCGTTCGTTCAAAAAATTTCTGATTTTCCGTCTTCTCAAGCTCTTTCTTTTTTGCAGCAACTGATAGCCTTAGAACCTCAGCCCTCAATCGTAGAAGAAGCTCGACGCGCCTCTTTAAAAATTCAAAGATTTTTAAATCAAGAAGATCAGGTGGTATTGGATTTTAGATATAAAGATAAAAAGTATGTTTTGAGAAAAACAGTGTTTGAAGAAGAAGTTGGAGGCCCGAAGTACGGAGGCAATGCCTCAGGATTTGTGCGGTGGTTTTTTTTAGATAAAATTTTAGATATTGAAATGGATCTGCAAGCTGGAAAACGTCTAGAAGGCTCTTTGTATTCTTCAAGGCGTCAAGGTCGATTGCTTCCCACGAGAGCACAAGTCAATCAGCAGGTTGAAGAAAAATTTCGAGAAGTGATTCGTCCCTATGATGAAAATGTGACGAAAGATGAAAATGGGACTAAAAAGGAAGAGCTCTTGGCCCAGCTTTTATCCGATATTCCTTTTTCACCTTTTGAACGTTCTTATTATACAGAACCTAAAATAAAACATTTTTTGTGGCTGAAGTGGAGAGAAGAAACCAAAGAACAATTGACGAAAGCGTATGTTCGGCAAGCCAAGGCAGAAGTTTTTCGCTTTTTTGTAGAACAAAAATTAGCACAGTCTGGCAATAGTCGAGATGATTTTGGGCCTGCAAGAGTCCGGGAAAAATATCAGGAGTTTCGGCATCGGTATGAAGATTTTGTCAGGCTGGAAAATTCGGCGAAAGATCCAACTGATCTGGGGCTTACACCAGAGAAACTGGAAGCTTTTTTTAATGCGAACCCAGCATTGCAAATTTTAATTCAAACCCCCAAGGTGAAAATTCAAAAAGTAGCATTTGGTTTTCCTTCTTTGGAAGCGTATCAAGAAAAAGATCCACTCCATTTTGAAGAAGCCAAAGCGAAGGTGGCATCTTTTTATCAAGAAGTATTGTCTCAAGATTTTTTAGCTATTTTAAAAACCGAGAGTCTTTCTATATTTGATTTAAAATCCGAGCCTCTTTTACAAAGTGGGGTCAGCGACCCTTCCAAAAAAGAGGACTCTCAAAATTATGCAGATCAAGCGGAATCGGATATCAATCGACAAAAAGAAGCTTTAGCTCAAGCCTTGGTTCAGTTTCCACAGGTGACCCCTGAAAAAGTTCAAGAATTCTTGGATTTTTATTTTAAGACGATCCAAGATATTTTATCTCAAGAAAAATCCCAACATGCTGCTCCCATGGAAGCCTTTATGATGGCAGCCGAAGAAGCCAAGGGACGGTATGCGGCCTTAGAGAGTTCTCAAGAAGATCTTGTGCTTCGAGATGCTGCGTTAGCGTTTATGGAGTTTTGTGATCGAATTATGCTTGTAATTTTAAAAGATCGCATTTTTGCACATTTGGAGCTCAGAAAAGATCAGTGGGAAACAGAAAAAGAGTTCTCTTATCCAGCAGAAGTATCTGCCCAGGAAGAATGGATTGAGCGAGGGGGAAGATATGAGGTGCCAGAGATTGAGTTTATTTCTTTTTATGGCAAACATCCCAAAAAAGAGGGAGATCAAGAAGTGTATTATTCTCGGCATTCCCTAAATCCTGCCTTGCAAGTATACCAATGGCTTGAAACTCAAGCAGATCGTTTCTTAGAATTTGATTTTGCGCGTCTCCAAGAGGCCCTTTATGCGGAGCAGCAGCTGAAATGGCGCCCAAGCCTTGAACAAGAACTTTTGAAAAAGTATCTTCCTTACCTAAAACTCTATTCCACTGAGGACTTTTCGCTAAAACTCGAAGATTTGGGTTTGTGACAAAAAAAGTCATTATTTAAGGGATTTTTCTTGTCTTTAGGCGCTAAAAAATAAGTAAAAACTAATGATTTCATATACTTGCAATAATACAAAAATGGCATGGTCTTTGCTCTGATTTATGGTAAGGAGTTGTGTTTGCATGATTAAACGGTGCATAGTGCTTTTCGCACTCTTGATAGTGAGCTTAGAGTTAGAGACTCAGGCCGAAGAGTTCACCCTACTTAAAAAATCATTTTGGGGACAGGCTTGGGAATCCTCTGAAGGAGTGTTTTTAAGCCAGCTGGATCAGCTTTACTATGCCACCCCCAATAAACAAGGCTATAGCTTCGAATCTCGTCTCAAAGTAGGTGTGAGTGTGACCAAGGACATGGGGGCTCACTTTGGATATGACGTCAATGGGCGTGTGTGGGGGCTTATGCCGAAAGAAGCTTCTACCTGGATAGATATCCGCTCTGCCTATATAGAATGGCACAATCTTCAAAAGACAAATCTTTTTGTGAAAGTAGGGCGTGTTTTGCCTAACTGGGGGGGGATGGATGAATATAGCCCTATCAAAGAAATTTTTCCGAAACTGGTGATCGACCCTTTGGAATCGCGGTCTAATGGGATTATAGGGCTTTATGGGAGAATAGAAGAAGAGACTCTAGATTTTGAAGCTTTAGGAAGCCCACTTTTTATTCCAAACTTGGGGGGGGCTTTATACGAAACCGATACCTCCGGAAAATTTTATTCTCCCTCTCGGTGGGCCATGCCTTTATATGACACGGCAACCGTTGGAAAAGCCGCTGTTCCTCTAGATTACAAAATACATCTTCCACAACGGCCGGCAGATATAGCCAGTGTGATTTTTAAACTGGGGGGTGGGGTTCGAATTACGTTGAGAGATTTTTATGACCAGTATCGTTTTTCAGCCCTGATGATGCATGCCATGGATCCTGACGGACGTATGGAAATTCAAGGAAAACTTACCACGGGTACTTCTACAAAAAATAATACTTTAACGGGTCAAGTGGATTTGTATCCTCGGTTTTTTCGCCACACAGTGTATGCCTTGGAAGGCAATATCCAAGGATCTCGTGTGGATTTACATATGGAAAGTGCCTATCGTATCCCAGATAATTCTCAAGATTTGTCAGAGTATATGATTAAGCCGATTGAATGGAAAAACTTCTTTGCTTTTCAAACCAAAAATGAAATTTCTTTTCTTCCTCAAGTTTTATTAGGTTTGGTGCTGACTCGGCAGTTTGATCCATATCAAGATCCCAGTTATAAGATACCTTCTCGCTCGCTCAATAATGTTGTGGGAAAGCTCTATTGGAAGCCTCTTTCTAAACTTTCTGCTTTTTCTGCTTCTGAAGTTGCCCTGTCTCTTAAAGAAGGCATTTGGAAAAATGGAATTGAATGGACCCCGCTGAATCATCTGAATATTTCTACGGGGATAGATTTGATTATGGGGCAGTCTGACACGTATTGGGGATTTTTAAGGCATCAGGATCGACTCTGGTTGCGAGGAACCTATGCGTTTTAAATCGATTTTATTGATTTTAGGAGCTTCTGTGTGTATGAGCGCCTGTGGTTCTCATTCTTCTTGGTTTGGAGAAGCTCCGCCCGAACCTCCAGAACTCAAAGTGCATTATATGAAAAATGATTCTGAGACGATTAAATGTTTTAAAATTATTGATATCCAACATGATTTATTTTTGGATGGAAAATTAAGCCCGACAGGCTTTGTTCAGATGATGGATTGCTCTGAGCTGTTACTTTTAAAGGGCGCAAGTCACATTGACCTTAAAACCAAAGATATGTTTACACCTGAAGAAATTGAGACCATTTTAACTTCAGGTGTTTTGGGAGAATCTGCAGCGATAGAGCGATGGGTCAAACGATTTGTAGCCTTAAGCCATGTTTTATATGGCTCTGAAGCACAAACTCTTCAGATGACGGATATTTTGGAGATTTTTAGACGTATTCGTCAAATAGCGCCCCAGATGTCTAAGCTTTCTGAACTGACGTTTAAACAAAATAAACTTTCTTCGGCGATTTCTGAAGAATCTCCAGACTATTGGAAATTAAGAGGGGAAATATTTGGGGCATTGCTCGAAGCTGCTCGAACTCTGGTCCAAAATAAACAAGGCGAGATTGAGGTTTCTTTGGTGAAAAAAGTTATTCTTCATCAACGCGAATATTTTGATTTGGGCATTCGAGAAGACATGTGGAATCGCTTTGTGGAAGCGTGTTTTATGGTGAATAAAGCGATTTTAGGGCACTCCGATGGAACAATCGAACCTAAAGATATTAAGTCAGTGATTGATATTCTTGATGTTACATTTCAAAAAGTTTTTGCTGTCTATGGGATTTATGCCACAAAAGTTTGGGCACCCAAAGAATGGGTTTTAATTTTAAAACGATATGAAGAGTTGATTGCTAACTTCTTGGATGCTTTTTCTGAAAATCGCACAGAGTCTATTGACGCGCAAGATTTAGCTAAGATTTTTGGACTGATTCATGTGGGGACTAAAGAAGAGGCCGATACGTTTGTAGAGGCATTGGTAGATCTCAAGTCGCATTTGTTTCAAAGTCCAAAACCTTTCTTTTCTCGGCAGGATGTTAAGGATTTGCGACAGTTTTTTCATGGTGCGATTGAAAATGCCCATGAAGTTTCCCTTCATTTTGAAACTTCTCAAAGATTAGAGTTGTCTAAAATGAGGTCTTTATGGAAAAGTCCTTTTGGGGTTTCTTCATCTGGGAATATTTTGAAAGCAGAAGAGATAGAGTTGTCTACTTTGCTTCTATATTTTATTGATCGCGTGATTCAAATTCATGATATTGACCATGATGGAAAATTATCTGTGTATCCTGGAGAAACGTCTCAAACAGGTGAGCTTGTTTATAAGGAACTTTCCTCTTTAATTCGTACCGCGCAAAAAATGGTGATTGGGTTTAAAAAACTCATGGGAGAAAGTGCTCTTTTAAATTCTGTTAGTCAAGCGGGAGCAGAACCATTGGGCAAAATTGTCATTGCGATTTCAGACAAGCTTTTGGTGAATGGTGATCAGGATGGAAAACTCAATCGCTATGAAATTTTAGAGCTCCTAAGTTTTATGACGGAAACGGATCGGCTGGCATCTTCGGTCTATTGGGACGATTCTTTGAAGCCTTTTCGTACCAAGGTGTTTGGGGAAGAAGCGGTGTTTAGACCTCAGTGGATCAAAGGGCTGTATCGAAACCAATATTTTCAAAGGGATTTTCCAAGACTCTGCGGCGGATTTTTAAATTCTGATGATTTTAAAGAGTACGTAAAGCAATACTTGCATTTTTTTCATAAAGATGAATTTCAGCCGGTTACGTTTGGAGAGTTAAAAACTATTTTAGGGCTGATGAGATTTGTAGAATACATCTTTTTAAAATTTGATACAAACCAAGATGGCCAATTATCCAGGGATGAGATTGTGGCAGCTTATGCATTATTTGATTCTTTGGTTCAAGAACTGGTGGATCATTTAAAAGCAACGGTGAAAGCGACAGGTCAGGGTTCTTCTTTTGTAGACATGAATTGGCTCAGTATTCTGTGGAATATTGGGACAGAGGCATCCGTGCGAAGAGAAGTGGTGCTGTATACGATTCTAGAAGGAAAAATCCCTGCTCGTCTTTCTCAAGTGTCCGCAGGAAGTTCCAAATCGACTGTGACCCGCAGCGATATCATTCAACTTTTATCTGAAACTTATTCCTATCTTAAATGATTTAAAAAAATAGTTCGAATTGCTTCACTGTGGGAAGAAATCGTTTCAATAGCCCATGATTTAGTTGAGATGGGAGGGTCAATATAGACTTTGACTGTCCCTCGTTTTGGAATCCAAGACGATTTTGGAAGCAAAGCATAGGCCCCCACAATTGTAATCGGAATCAGTGGAAGCCTTGTTTGGATAGCCAGGTAAAAAGCTCCTTTTTTTAGAGATTGAAGTTCTCCTGTTGGGGTTCGTGTCCCCTCCGGAGCAATAACGATCGATAGACCGCTTTCAATAATTTTTTGAGCTTGTTTCATGCCTTCTAAGGCTTTCGTGGGGTTGTGGCGATCAATCAGCACTGTCCCTATGATTTTTAAAAACCACCCTAAAATGGGGATGTAACCAAAAGATTTTTTGGCAATGGGAAATGTTTTAGGAGGAAGCAAAGAGCTCATGATAAAAACATCGAGCATGCTTTGGTGATTGATGACAAAAATAGCGGGTGTATGGGCTAAGTTTTCTTGGCCCTGGATATCTAAGGTGATGCGGGCATTTTTAAGATTAAATTTTCCCCAATGATGTGCAACCCAGGCCATGACCTCTTCTTTGGATTTAAAAAGTAGAAAGATAAAACCCAGGGTGCAGTGGTACACAATAGAAAAACCCAGGAGTAGGTAAAATGAAAGAAAACGAAGGAGGTGTTTCACGGTTGGTTCAGTTTTTCTTTTTTCTTATTTAATTTTTCTTTCATGATGCGCTCTTCGTAGTCTAATTGCTTGAGTTCTCTCTTATGCCACGTTTCAAGTTTGTTCATTTTTTTTTGATATTTTTTTTCAAGAGCTGTTCTTTTCTTCTCTATTCTTCTTTGAGTAAGTGCTTCTTCTTTTTCTAAGCGATTTTGAATTTTTTCAGTCCTGTCTAATGAAAAGAGAGGTTGGGAGGCCATCAATCCCCCCAGCAATCCTAAGATTAAAAATAGATTAAAGAGCGTTGCCTTCATCTTTTAAGTAAAATAATAAATTTAGGGTCGTAAGGCAATAAAAAGTGTACGTCTCTGGTTTTTAGGGTCTATCTTTTAGAGTCTCTTTGGTGTAAAATTGAGTAAGAGATTTTTATGAGAAGAAGTATCCATCTTATTATCCTTATTGCTATGGGGTGTGGTGTGGTAGGAATTTTAGGGTGTGCTGGAGATCCAACTTCTTCTGAAGCTATAGAACAGCTCCAGGCATATGCGGGACAAAATCCTGGAATGATTGAAAATGCCATTTTTGATGAGGTAAATCGTGTAAGAGTGGCCAATCAAAGACCTGCCTTAAAAAGACACCAAAAACCGGGTGGCAAAACTTTAGATGATGTTGCACGAGAACACAGTGTAGCCATGCATACCCAGCGCTTTTTGACCTCAAGTTGCCAGGAAAATGTTACGTATACGGGGAAGTTTTGGAATACAACGCTCACACGAACTGTTATTTGTCCTCAT
>JAHFEZ010000057.1 GCA_023248265.1 Deltaproteobacteria bacterium | reverse complement strand
CAGATGGCCTTGGAATCGTACCCTTTTGGCAGAAGGTCTTAAAAAAATGGCTCAAGCCACCCCTAAGCTTGTTGCGTTTGACATGGTTTTTTCAGAACCCGATCCAACATCTAAAACATCTGATCCCCTTTTTACTCAAGTCATCCAAACGACCCATCCACACACGCCCATTCTTTTAGGATACTTCTTTTATTTTTCAAAAAAAGATATCGAATCTTTAGAAACGAATTGGGAAGAACAATTCCAACACATTTTTGATTCCAAAATTACAGCTAAAATTTCAACCGTACGATATCCACCAGAACACATTCCAACAGGCGTGGGGGCCAAATCAAGCTTCACACCGTATGCCCATGCCACACCCCATCATGGATTTTTTGATATTTCTTCAGATTTAGATGGCACCATCCGAAAAACACACCTCATCGGAAAGTATCAAAATATCCTTTTTCCCTCTTTTGGCCTTAAAGCAGCTGCTTTAGCACTCCATCGAGAAATTGTGGTTCAATTTGACGAATATGGCATAGAAAATATTTTTTTTAAAAACGAAACGCTTCCTGTCAATGAACGAGGGGAGTTTTGGATAAATTATGCGGGCCCAGCCAAATCTTTCCCAACGATCAGTTTTTCAGATATCACTTCAGGAAAAATCAATCCTGCCCGTCTCAAAGATAAAATTATTCTAGTCGGCGTCACGGCAAAAGCTGTGGGAGATGTTCGGGTGACACCTGTGGACAGCAGCCACCCTGGCGTTGAAATCAATGCAACCATTATCGAAAACTTAGTACACAAACATTATCTTTCTCGTCCATCAGAGTTTTTCCTCTATGAGCTTCTTTTTATTTTTATTGCTGGAATTCTTTTTGGATTCTTATTTCAAAAACTAAAATCTCTTTCTTCTGCGTGTGTAACCCTTTTTCTTCTTATTTTTTATGTCGTAGTAGATCAAAAATTATTTTTTGAAAAAGGAATCTTGGCAGACCTTTTTATTCCAGGATGTCATTTGTTTTTCATCTTTCTAACAACCAACGCTTTTAAATATTTTGTAGAAGAAAAAAGAAGCCGTCAAATTAAAGCAGCTTTTCAACACTATGTTTCTCCAACTGTCGTTAACGAAATCTTAAAAAAACCCGATCAATTGGCCTTGGGCGGAGAAAAACGAAAACTCACCGTCTTATTTTCAGATATCCGAAGTTTTACAACCCTTTCTGAAACTTTGCCTGCCGAAAAGCTCACACGTCTCTTAAATTTTTATCTGACCACCATGACCGATTGTGTTTTTGAACATGCAGGGATGCTAGACAAATACATTGGTGATGAGCTCATGGCTCTGTTTGGCGCGCCCTTAAAAACAGAATATCATGCACTGGACGCTTGTCTTACAGCTTTAGATATGATCAAAAAATTAGATTTTGTTCGACAGGCCTGGGCCAAAGAAAATGTCTCAAAACTCAATATTGGCATTGGCATTCACACGGGAGAAATGATTGTGGGCAATATGGGCTCTGAGCGCATTTTTGATTATACCGTCATTGGAGATTCCGTAAACTTAGGCGCGCGCCTTGAAGGAACCAATAAAGTCTACGGCACCCATATTATCATCAGTGAAGACGTCTATCATCAAGTTCAAAAAAAATTGATCTGCAGAGAAATGGACATCATTCGTGTCCGGGGAAAACAAAAACCCATTCGGATTTATGAAGTCATGGAAGAAGCAGTGTCTCATAAACAAAGAGATCTTTTAGAGCAATTTCAAAAAGGTCTTTCTTTTTATCGAAACGCGCAGTGGAAAGAAGCTATCCATATCTTTGAACAATTCCCAGAGGATGGCCCTTCCAAAGCTTTTTTGACACGCTGCCAACTCTACGCCCAAAATCCACCGCCTTCAAACTGGGATGGCGTTTTTACGATGACAGAAAAATAAGATTACGCTGCGGTTTTGAGCTTTTTTTCTTGTCCGTGAAGGGTCACCTGATTTCGGCCATGTTCTTTAGAAAAGTATAAAGCCTCATCTGCGTCTTTAATAAATCGACTGACTTTATCTTCAGGCATTTGTTTGAAACTGGCCACACCCAAACTAATGGTTACGGGGATTTTCTTCCCCTCATACATAAACTCTTTTTCTTCAACAGCTTTTCGAATCCGTTCGGCCGAATGAAGCGCCTTTTCAACCTTTGTTTCAGGAAGACACACAATAAACTCTTCTCCACCATAGCGCCCAAAAATATCTGCTTGGCGAATGCTATTTTTAACCGTAACAGCGAGTTCTTTTAAAACAAAATCTCCTGCCTGGTGCCCATACGTATCATTAATCTTTTTAAAGTGATCGATATCAAACATAATTAAAGAAAGATCCGTATTATACCGCCTCACCCGAGCATATTCCGTCTCAAGCCAAGCTTCTACATAGCGACGGACAAATATTTTTGTGAGCCCATCATAAAAAGCCATGTTGTAGAGCTTTGCATTATCGATGGCCACAGAGACTTGATTTGAAAAAGCCATAAATAACTTTACATCTTCTTCATTAAACTCTTTTCCCCCTGTTTTATTCAGCGCCTCTAAAACCCCCACTGTTTTATTGCGACTGATAAGTGGCACACACAAAATGGAGCGTGTTTGAAACGAGGTTTTTTGATCTACAGACTTTAAGAAGAACTCTGATTTAGAAACATCATTTACAATGAACGGTTTCCCTGTTTGCATCACATGGCCAGCAATGCCTTGATTGGCTTTGATGCGAATTTCTTTGACGTGTTGGCTTCCACCTTCTACCGTTGAAAAATAAAGCTCACGTGTATTGGGATCCAAAAGCATGAGGGAGCTCGCCTCTGCCTCCATCACCTCTTTGATGGCCTTCATAATCATCTGCAAAAGCTTTTCTTCATCTAAGGTAGAATTAATAAGCGCTAAGGTCTCCATCATCTTATACATCTTTTCGATGAGTATTTCTTCTTTGAGCGCTTCTTTTTTGGGGTGGAAAATCATTCTTTCTCCTTCATTGACTTATCGGGTTTTTCTCCACCAAACTTAATTTTGTAATTTTTATAAAATCGCCTAAAGTTTTTCCGAACATTGCCTATAGAGCATTAAAATAATTTTTAAAAAAATACAGTTATTTCAATAACTTATATAATCTATAGCGAATTTAAAATATGGCACAGGCTTTGCTAGATCATAAAACTACATGCACAAGCCAATCTTACTGCTCGCATTTTTAACCCTAGTCTCCCTCTTTCAAAATCCTTTGTTTTCTTACGAATATCCTGTTGCTCAGGATGAAGATATTATCATTCTAGCCTTAAACCACCCCCAAATGGAGTCTCTCTACTCGCGTCAAAATTACTCTATCGCTGAATCTCCCAGAGGTGTTTGCTATGGAATTGATCGAGTCAACTATACCTTATTAACTAAAGTACAGTTTGAGCCTGGCGAACAAGAATCAGAGGATAAGCTTGTTTTGAAACTTCTACTGGCTTTTCTGGGCTTATCTCAGACAATTTCTGGCTACGACTCCACACAAGATTTCATACAAAAAATGGAAGAAAACTGGGATTCGGAAAGTAATCCTTTAAAAAGGACGATTGAAATCCTCCAGTTGAGTCAAGATCACAAGGATATAGCCAATCAAGTTCTTTACAGATACCATCTCATTCTGAAAAATGGCGAACAAAGTGTCGTCCATACCGAAGCCAAAACTTTTTCAAAATATCTTTTAAAAGGGATCCCGCTTCACATTGCAATTTTTAATCCTAATTTTGGATCCCATGCTTTAACCATTGTGGGGTTAAGACAAAATGTTCTGCATCCCACTCCGATGTCTCAATTTTATGTATTAGATTCTAACCTTCCGGATCACTTGCAAATTTTATCCATCAATAAAAAAGGCCAATGGAAGTATGCAGCATGGGAAAATTTCAACGCTCAAACTGTTTCTCTGATGTGGAAAGAACCCTCAGAATCTGAAGTTGAAACCGCCCAGGCTACATTTCGTCCACACTTTTTGCTAGGCCGCACCAGTGCCACCCTTTTAGCCTATATCCTTCAAGGAAACCCCCATGCCTTCCCATTTTTTCTTTCCAAAAGGTAATCCCTCAGTTTTGGGGGAATATAACTCTCAACTCTTAGGAGGTATCGTATGAAAAAACTATTGTCCACAGGTCTGATTGCTTTATTTTTCGTTCTCCCCTTTTCTTTTGTCCGAGCAGGAGAAAGTGATGAAAGGCTAGATCAATTAATTTCCTCATTAGAAAATGATCCCAATTGGGCAGGAAGAAGTTCGGCAGCATTCTACTTAGGAGAAGAATACAAAGGAAATGAAAAGGCATTTCAAGCCCTAATTGGCGCTCTACACGATCAACATTATGGGGTTCGAACACGCATCCTGGAAGCTTTAGGAAACCATGAAAATCCTGAAGCTTTTTCTTCTATTCAAAAGCTCTTGAGGTGGTCTTATAATCCTCGCCTGCTTTCTTATCTTGATGGAAATGATACGTATGTCATCGAAGAAGCAATGAAAACTCTGGGGAAAATTCATAATGATGCTGCCCCAGAGTTTATTTTAGATTATTTTTTTGCTCAAGCAGATCGTCTCATAGATTTTCCTATCGGCTGGGATGAAGTAAGAAGCGAAGCTTTACAATCTCTTTTAACCCTAACGCAAGATGACTCTCAAGTCAGACTTAAATCTCTCTATGAAAAACACAAAGATCTTCTTACTGCCACCTCAGTACTTTTGCATGAGGGTCAAGAAATACCTAAAAGTAAGCTTGCACAAGAATATGCACTCCTTTTCCTAAAACGATTGGATGATTACCCTCTTTTGACAACAGAAATTGTATCTACGATGATCCATTCTTGGCCGACACATAGAAGACTACAATTTAAAGAACGTTTTTTGACACAAGATGCCCTTCCCGCTCTAACTACAGGTCTTTTAGATGACCAAGGAAAATTTATTGGAAGACTTGGACAATTTTCTTTAAAGGACACAAGTGGGGAAGTAATCTGTGAAATTCACGTTTCTCCAGAGAGACTTTTAGAGGTTTATCGGTTTGTTGGAAAAGAAGTTGTTTTGACAGGAGAAATCCGTCATCAGCGTGGCCGCTCGAAACTGTGGCCTATGGTTGAAGATCGAAATAGCTTCTTTTTAGAGCTTACAGATATTCAATTAGCTCAGTAATCACCCCCTTGAAAATTAAAATTGTTTCAGGAGGACAAACAGGAGTTGACAGAGCTGCTTTAGATGCCGCAATAGTGGGAGGCCTTTCTTATGGGGGCATCATTCCCAAAGGTCGCCTGGCCGAAGATGGCAAGGTTCCTGAAAAATATAAACTCACAGAATCAGATAATCCCACATATGAATACCGCACAGAACAAAATGTCATTCATTCCGATGCCACATTGATCTTAGGATATCTCCCCATGACGGGAGGAACACATCTCACAAATGAATTTTGTCATAAACATTCTAAGCCTCATTTGTTTATCGATTTAAAACAGCCCCACCCAGAACAAAAAATTCTAGAATGGATTAAAATGATCAAACCCCACATCTTAAACATCGCCGGGCCCCGAGAATCCAAACAACCCGGCATCTATAAAATTACAAGAAATTTATTAGAAACTATTTTTAACAAATTTTTAAAATATCTCACAGATTCTTAAAAAGCACTTATGTGTTGACAAGAGAAGGAAGGTTCCTTTATTCTATTTATAGCTATTGAATGAATAAACACAAATTATTCTTGGTTATTCATTTTAGCCTTTTTGGTTATTCTTTTCTATTTGCTGCTAACATTCCTAATTTTGGACAAGTCACTGAAAATATATATCGAGGGGCAAGATTAGAAACTGAAGCTCAGTATCAGCAGTTGATGAGCTCTGGCATTCAAACCATCATCAATTTAGAATCCTTAAATCAAGATGATCCTAAAATGTGCACTAAGTACCATCTTAAATGTGAAAAATTTCCAATCCCTATACGACCCGGCCAAGGGGGCGATCGCATTTTTGATTATGAAATGCTCAAACAAGCTTTTCAATCTCTTGTAAATGAAATAAATAGCGGGGCTAAGGTTTACATTCATTGCCATTATGGGCGGGATCGAACCGGATCTTTAGCAGCTGCCATTACCATCCGAAAAAATCTCTGTTCCTCTGAAAATCAAGATAAAGATGCTGTTTGGCAAAAAGTTCAATCAGATCTTACGACCTATGGTTTTCATTTTGATTGGTATAATGATTTAGGCAATACCATCAAAAGCTGGGTCTACACCTCACCCTCTTGGATTTGCAGTGGCATTACGAAGCTCTAGCTCTTTTTCTTGGAGTTTTTTGACTTGGTCTCGAATTCTGGCAGCCTCTTCAAATTCTAAGTTTTTAGCCAATTTTACCATTTGTTTTTTAAGTTTTTGAATTTTCTTAGTGATTTCTTCTAGAGAACCGTATTGCTCTTCTGCTTCTTTTACCAAAGGCACCGTTACATAATCTTGTTCATACACCGATGTCATGATTTCTCGGATTGATTTTTTGATGGACTCAGGTGTGATATTATTTTTTTGATTGTAAGCTAGTTGGTGCTTTCTTCTACGATCCATTTCAGAAATAGCCTTGTCCATTGAGCGTGTTTTCTGATCTGCATACATAATCACGTGCCCTAAAATATTTCGAGATGCCCTGCCACACGTTTGAATTAAAGAAGTCTCCGAACGCAAGAAACCTTCTTTATCTGCATCTAAAATGGCCACCAAGGAAACTTCTGGCAAATCCAATCCTTCCCTGAGCAAATTAATCCCCACCAAAACATCCAAGATCCCCATACGTAAATTCCGAATAATTTCAATCCTTTTTAGGGTCTCAATATCTGAATGTAGATAGGCTACTTTAATGCCTTTGGCTTTATAATATTCCGTTAAATCCTCAGCCATTTTTTTGGTTAAGGTAATCACTAAAACTCTTTCTCCCCGAGCAATCACTTTTTTAACTTCCAAAAGTAAATCATCCACCTGCCCCTTGGCAGGTTTAACCACAATTTCTGGATCGGCCAACCCTGTGGGACGAATAATTTGCTCAGCCACATAAGATTTTGCTTGTTCAAATTCATAGGCCGCAGGTGTAGCAGAAACATAAATCGTTTGATGGATTAAATTCTTAAATTCTTCAAAATTTAAAGGACGATTATCCAAAGCCGACAGAAGACGAAAGCCGTGTTCGACCAACGTCATTTTTCGAGAACGATCCCCCCGATACATCCCTCCAATCTGAGGCACTGTCACATGGCTTTCATCAATAAATAACAAAAAGTCTTTTGGA
>JAHFEZ010000002.1 GCA_023248265.1 Deltaproteobacteria bacterium | reverse complement strand
TTTCTGTTGTTACCCGTGGATCTTAAGTAAAAACTGTAGCCCTTAGCTGTGGTTGAAGGAATATAGGTTTGTCCTGAGCTGGGCTGGGAGGGCTGTTGTTGTTGATCTCCTCCGCCTTGACTATACCCGCCTCCTTGGTCTTGAGGTGTGCCTCCACCTTGATTTTGTGGTGGTGGCGGTGTTTGTCCATATCCTCCACCTTGGTTATAGCCTCCACCTTGATCTTGAGGGGGCGGTGGATTTTGTGAAGTATAGGTGCCTCCACCTCCTTGATCATATGTGCCTCCTCCTTGATTTGATGGAGGGGGGTAGTTTCCTTGATCTGAGGGAGGAGGATAATTTCCTTGGTCTGGAGATGGCGGTGGATAGGGCTCAGACGTTGTGGTGTCTCCACCGGTATTTCCGCCGGTACTCCCGGTAGATGTTTGGCCTTCTTCGCTAAGATAAGGATAATTGGCTTTGAAGTTTCCAGAAACCGAAGCCCCGCTTTCATTAATAATAGAGGCTGTCCATTGGCCACTGCCTTGTGACATTGTGGAAGTGACTTTGTAGGAGACATTTAGAGGAGAAATACCTGATGTTTGAGTTGCAATATTCCCCGATGGATCTGTAATTGTGACTTTTAAAGGCTGATCTGGATTTTTCCATCTTGCAGAAACAGAAATTCTCCCTCGGGCGTTGATGGGAAAACTTAAGCTATCTGAGCCTCCCTGGGCCAGTGAAAAAGTTTTTGAAATGTTTTGCTGTTTGCCTAAATCATCAGAGATGGATTGTAGGATAGCAGCACATCCGGGTAGCAATGCCAAACTCAATAAAACAAACAGCCATCTCAATGATTTCATAGAGCCCTCCTCAATGGATTAAGGTTTATCTTTACATCATACAGGAATTAAAAAATTGATTTCAACTCAAAAGTGCCGTTTGGGTGAAAAAAGGCTTGAAAAAGGGCTGCGGTATAATGGATAGTATAAAGATTAATGGAGTTTCAACCTTATTCATGGGAGGGATTTATGATAAAAAAACTATTAACGTTTATGATTATGGTACCTTTGATGCTTTTGGCAAAAGAGGGATTTTCAAGAGGACATGGGCAAGGTCATCATCATCCAGCAGTGGGCCATCACCATCCTGCCCAAGAGCATGGGGGGAAAATGGCGCGACGAGAGCATCATGACCAAGAGCATCATCAAAAGATGCATGAAAAGATGAAAGAAAAAATTGAAACGCAGCACCAGATGAAAACGGAAAAATTGCAGGGCTGGAAAGACAAACAGCTTGCAAAATGTGGGACAGATCAAGCCTGTGTTGAGCGTGTCACTAAAAACTCGGAAAAGAGAGCATCTCAAATTGATAAACAATACGAAAAACGCAAAGGTGCTTTTGAAAAACATGATGAGAAGCATCCTGTAGAAGCGGAGCCTGCTGAAGGGGAAAAAGCTCCTGAAGGCACAAAAGCTCCTGAAAGTTCAGCAACTCCAGCAGCGCCTACGACTGAAAGTCGATAGGAACCTCTGAAAATTACTTTTTCCGGCTATAAAGGCCAATCAGTTCTGTTTTTTTCAGAATGTGATTGGCCATAGCTTTTTTTATGACAAATTTTACCGAAAAACTTATGAATTGGTATCGCAAGAAAGCACGAAAAATGCCTTGGCGAGGGGAGAAAGATCCCTATCGCATTTGGCTTTCGGAAGTGATGCTTCAGCAAACGCAAATTGATACAGTCGTTCCATATTACAAAAGGTGGCTTCAAAAATATCCCACTCTAAAAGATGTGGCCCAGGCTTCTGAAGATGACATTTTAAAACTTTGGGAAGGCTTGGGATATTATGCGCGTGCGAGAAATTTTCATAAAGCCTGTCAGCAGGTCGTCCAAGATTATGATGGAAAAATTCCCACTGATCCTCAAGCATTTTCTACCTTAAAAGGAGTAGGGCCTTATACCTTAGCTGCTGTTCAATCAATTGCATTTGGTTATGGACTGCCAGCCATTGATGGCAACGTTAAAAGAGTTATTTCTCGAGTGAAAAGAATCGATGAGCCACCTTCCAAAGCGTTGAGTGAAATTGAGTCTTTTTTAAAAGCCAATATCCATAACGCATACCCAGGGGATTTTAATCAGGCGATGATGGATATCGGAGCTACGATTTGCAACCCCAACAAGCCTAGGTGTGAGGTGTGTCCTTTATCTTCGGAATGCGAGGCGTTTCAAAAAAATCAGGTTTCGCTGTATCCCATTAAAGAAGAAAAAGCCTTGAGGCCTCATTATAGAGCGGCTGTGGGGATTGTGTGGAATAAAGATAAACTTTTGATCAGCAAACGAAAGTCCGAGGGGTTATTGGGGGGGCTTTGGGAATTTCCAGGTGGCAAGATGAAACATGGAGAAACCGCTAAAGAGTGTGTCGAGCGAGAAGTTGAAGAAGAGGTAGGGGTTCAAGTGGATGCCGCACACTCGGTGGGAGTGATTAAACATGCCTATACGCACTTTTCGATTGAGATGGAGGGATTTTTGTGTCGGTATTTAAAAGGAACACCTCAAACGAGAGATTGTGCGGATTGGAAATGGGTGGAGTTTAAAGATTTAAAAAAGTTTGCTTTTCCGATGGCGAACCGAAAACTTTTTCCACTCCTACCTAAGACAAATCCTTTTCGCTCTTTTCAAAAGAATGCCGATAGAAAATTAAAGACAAAGAACAAATTAAAATAACACTGGCTAGGGCTTGCTGTAAGATAAACCGTTCATTTAAAAAAAGAAGCGACACGCCCACACCCCAAAAAGGGGAAGTGGCAAAAAGAACCTGAGAACGAAATGCGCCAATTTTTCTGGCGCACGTAATATAGAGAGCAATGCTGATCCCAAAAGAAACCATCCCAATCAGAAGAACCCCTGCTAGGCCACTGTAATGATGAGTCGTAGGCCAATGCGCTCCAACACCAAAAGCAAGAATCATGTTAAAAAGTCCTGAGACAAGACCTTTTAAAAAAGCATTGGTGATAGGAGTGACTGCTCTAATTTTTGCTGTAAAATTGTTATCAAATCCCCAACACACACAGGCCAGAGCTACAAAGAGTCCTCCGATATTGGGAATCCATCCATGTTCAAAAACCAAAATGCCGCCTGCTGTAATAATGCCTGCGGCGCCCACCCAATCTTTTTTCATCAAATGTTCTTTAAAAAGAAAATGAGCCAGGGTAGCTGTGGTTGCGGTTTCTAGGTTTAAAAGAAGGCTGGCGGAAGTAGCTGTGGTCAAGCGAATGCCATATAAAAGAAACACAGGTGCTAAAATGCCTCCAAAAACAAATGTACCTAGGAGCCTAAAAACATCTTTGGCATCTTTGGAATGAATGCTGAGTTTTTTTAATTCGCTTTGAATGTTGGGGAGCGCAAAAGGCAGTAAAATCGTTGCGCTGGCCAAATAATAGAGCGAAGCCAAAGCCAAGGGGTCGGAGGTAGCCATCATAATTTTACTTAAAGGAGTCGAAAGGCCAAAGAGAAGAGCAGAAAAGAGTCCTATGAGGATATATTTCACAGTATTATAAGGCGTCTTTGCAAGAAGAAGCGGTATCAAATCGATTTTGATTTTGAGATGTGAGTTGATTTCTAAGAGATGAAACCATGTCTGAATAGCTTCGTACTTCTTCTGAGCATAAAAAGAAACGATTGCGAGTACAATTATGCATAATAGTTTGCCATTCATTTTTGGTTAAAAATATTTTGGGACAAAGATCATCTTGTAAGTTACTTTTTTCAACGACCGAATTAAAAGGTTTTTGTAGCTTTTCATCATTTTTAAGTGTGAGAACCCTTTGATTTAATTCTGAAAAGTATTTTTTAAAAGCTTCATATTGAGGTTGGCCATAGGGTGTTTGAGTTGATTCTTTTTGAGCTTCACTTCGCAATGTATCCATCTTTTGAATCCAGGTTTGAATTTCTTCTTCCTCATTGCATGCTACAAAGAAAAAAATAAGCATGAGGCAACTGAGAACTTTAGTGTGTGTGTGCGCACTCATTTTCACTTTTCTCCTAAATGCTCCAAAACGGCAGGTTTTTTATCATAGTCTCCATAGAAAATAAGCCGAGCCAGCTTGTCTTCATTTCTTAAAAATTCGTAACTAATTCTAAAGAAGTCCGTGTCGGCTTGAATGTGATTTCGGGCGGATTCGATGAGGTCATTGACATCGATATTGGCACCCAGTTTTAATCTTTCTAGCTGTTGATCTAGAGAGGCATTTGTTAACGACACTCGTTTTTTGGCATTGTTATAATTTTTTAAATCCAGATTGTAATAGTCGACAAGAAATTTAAGTTGTCTTTTAATGAGCTCTTGAGTGCTTTCTTTTTGTATTTTTAGAACTTCTTTCTGGGCTTTTGTAATTTTTAAAGACGCAGGGGTCTCTAGCCCCCAGAAATCAAAAACAACTTCTTTTTTAAGAAGATCTGCTGCATCCATCAAGTGTTGATATTCTCGTATTTCTGGGGAGGAATCTAAAGTTCTAAATTCAAAATCACTGTAATTGAGAGGATCAAAGGTTTCAAAACCTGAGATATCTACAGGTGTTAATATTATCTCCGTTTCACTGGGGAATCCCAGCATGTAAGAGAGGGAATTGAGTTCTTGGGCAATTAAAACTTCTAAGGCACGTTTGTCTTCTTCTAAAGCTAGAACTTGGATTTCAATTTCTCTAGCAGAACCAGGCTTGAGCCCCCCTAGCTTTTCTCGAGCTTTGGCAATTTCTAAAATGTTTTCAAATTGGTGTTTATTTTCTTGGATATGCTCCAGAATGGCCATATCCAAAAGCACATTTAAGTATAAAGCTTTGGTTGTCATGACCTCATTTGCCCAAAGTGCTCTAAAAGATTCTTGTTTCGCTAGATGAAGATTTTTTTGTTCTTCAACTTTAAGCCAGTTTGGAGGAACTAAAAAAGGAGCGATATCCTCCACCATCCCCAGGGCCATGATAGGATCAACGGTAATAGCTGCGATTTTCCAAAAATTAAGTTTTGGGAGAAGATTACCACGTGCTACTTGAATGGCTTCTTTGGTTTGATAGAGCTGAAGGGCATTTTCTCGAACTTGGTAATTTTGAGAGCTTACTTTTTTTGCAACATCTTCTAAAGAAATGGTCATGGGAGTAGCGTATGCAAGAGCCACTTTTAATAATAATGGAAGAAAAAGTATAATATGCTTATATTTCATTTCATCATTTACTCAGAAACACGTGTGACTAATAACTCATAAGGTTGAGGAATGTTTTTAGATTTCACTTCTCCACGAAGTTGTGAAACGACGTTTAGCCTACCCTCCCAAACAGCTTTTGCAATGTTTATTGCTTGTTCTTTTTCTTGAGCGATTTCAGAAGATGTTAGATTTGTTAAAGCTTCAGAGGTGATTAGCGTAGAATCAGATAAAAACAAAGGATAAATATTCTCGCACTTATCTGAAACAATACTAATTTCACCTGTGTTCATATCTATGGCAATGCCTGCTCCTTCTGCAATACAGCCTATTGAGGTAGAAGGAACATCTGGAGATGAGGAAGGAGTCCATTGGTTGATATAAGCTTTCATTGAAAGATTTGTGAGATCATGTGCAACTTCTTCTATGGTTCGGGTGCGATTTGGATCTGTAGGAAACGGAGGATGAAATAAGTAAAGATCTATTTGAATTTTAGACTGACCTTCTTGAGTTTGTGTAACTCCTAAATAGGTTCCTTGCAGAGCTTTGTAGAAACGGTATCTTTGGTTGAGAGCTGCTTCCATCTCCAAAGCAGTTTTGTTCTCTGATCGACGTTCCCCTTTACGGCTAAATTCTCCAGCATCTGTAGTTTGTTTATCAAAAGTTTTATCTTCATCCTTGTTACACCCCGGAAGTAAAAAGGTCGAGAATAGTAAACTTAAGATGATTAAATACTGCATGGGCCCTCCTCAAAAAGTGCCTCTTTTATATACAACTCTTTACCTGAAGTCAATTGATTAATAATTAGGCATTTATGGTAAAAGAGTGTTTTTTTTAATTTTTAATCTCTTGAACTTTTTCGTGGGTATCCTTCAAGGGATCCGGCAAGGGACCAACTGCAATAGTTGTCTTAAATTTCCAATGACCTTTCATTCCTAAAAATATTTTTTTCTCATAAACTCCATTTTCTTTTTCTTCCACGGGATTATCCGGAGGGTTCATGGACATTTCTACCATATCGTAAGCCACTTTGACATTGGCCTGGGTTAAGGCTTTGGACTCTGAATCTGTGATTTTTAAAACCAATACATTCCCTCCTCGTTTGAGTTGTGCCCAGTTGCCACTCACTAAAAAGTATCCTTGAGCTGTGGGTTCAGCTGCATACGTTGGAGAGATTATCCCACCCATGACTAAAATTGTGAAAATTCCTAATACCTTTTTTTTCATATGTTCCCCTTTCTGTTGACGGTTAATACTACTTCGTTAGAAACCATTGTATAGTCCTGCGACTAAAAAAGTTTTTGTTTTTGGTTGATTCACAAGATATCGATAAAAAGGAAACGCATTGTCATAGGATAGTGTAAATCCCCAAGAAGTGTTGGGTGCATAGCTTAGGCTTGCCAGAGTTGAAAACAATCTAGCTGCAGATCCCCACACTATTTGGACATCATTAAGATTAGGGCGTTGCCACATCTGCTTTATTCCCAAAGAGCCCGTGACGTGTTCATTTAAAAGATAGCTAATACTTTGGGCCATCTGAAAACGATTTCCATTTTTTAAAACATAAGAGGGGATGGACTTTCCACGCATTTTTGAAATGGTTTTTTGAAAGGGATAAAAAAATGACCCATCCCATGTTAGTTTTAAGGGAGAATAAATTTTAGAAAGAGAAATACCCAGATGTGGAGTCAAGATTCCATCACTCGTAACATCTGTCCCTAAGGGGTCTGAAGATTCAGCTAGAGATTTTCCAAGGGGAATGCGAATTCCGCCATAGAAGGATACAGAGGGGCGATATTTTAAAAAGCCTAGATCTTCCCACAGAAGATATCGAATTTCTCCAATGGGGTCTCCCAGGGAGGCTGATGAGCGCTCCAGGGTTGAAATAGAATAATCATTATATATAAAAGGGAGAGTTAAGCCTGCTTGCCAACTTTCACTCAAGCGATAGGCAGCCCCCCATAAGGTTACAAGAGATCGATAAGAGGTGGACGGGGCTTCTTCAATATATCTTCCATACGGATCAAACCGTCCTTGGGTTAAACGATAAGACGTTGCATGGGCCAATTGATACCGTTGGCCAGAAGATAAAACGGCCAAAACTTGCCCCCCACCCCCGCCATGACAACTTTGTGCATATAAAGAAACAGGATTTAAAAAAATCCATGCGATGAGGAAAATAAAATAAAATACTTTACTGGACAGCTTTTGTAAAAACATACGTATCTTTAATTAACTGGTTTTTTATGGTTAGAGAAATTTTCCATACACCACTCATGGAATAAAAAAGAGAGGCTGAAAAAGTTCCATCTGGATTATGAGAAGCCACAACGGTTTCTTTTCCCATTTGTGGCATATCGGGCATTTCATAGCTAATAGAAAGCTCAGCATCTGAAGAAAGATGACTTAAGTTTAAATCCGTCTGGGTACAATGAATGACATACAGATTATCCCCTAAGGAAGACTCAGGTGAGGCTGAAGAACCTACAGTCATGTTAGAAATAAAAATGAGAAATTGATTATTTTTCGAAGGCTGCCAACTTGTTGGCCCGTTCATATTATTTTCAGAAGGTATAGCGCGTGTAGTATTTGTATCCGCAGGGGGTGTGCCGTTCATGGGGCCGCAACCCCACATGCCCCCCATGCTAATGAAAAGGGATAGGATTATAAATAGTGTGTAATGCAAAAAATATTTCATTATTTTTCTATACTTTATTTTTCTATACTTTTCAGGGCATTTTCAAGCCCTAGGATAATCGTGCCATCTCCATATTTTTTTTGAGCAGCTTGAGCTTCTTTTTGAGTTGTAAAAGCCGCAGCAATGGGAGGCATGACCATCGATCCTGCATCGTCCTTTATTTTTTCACTTTTAACTAGAAAAAAAGCTTTGTCAGCCTTTAAAAATTTTAAAGGTTCATTAAACTGAGCAACTTCAATGTTGGATATTTTTGAATTAAATTGTTTGATCTTATGAAGGCACGTTACCGAGCAAATATGGAGAGGCTCTTTTCCTAAAGACTCATCTCGTACTAAAAAATGCTGACGAGAATTTTCTAAAATTTTCATACTGCACACATTACAATGGGTTTCTGCAGGCAGGGCCGTCGTATAAAAGCCAGTCATGAGAATCATCAGACTTGTTAGGAGAGAGATTTTTTTCATTTCTTCTTGACACATATACCCCCATAGGGTATGTGTCAAGAAAAGAATATGCAAGAAAATCTACATCATTGTTGTAAAACCGAGCAGCCAAAGCTTTTAACATCTCCTCATCCAGACCACACCTCGGAATTAGCTCGGCTTAAAAAAATTCAAGGGCAATTGGAGGGGCTTGCTAAAATGATTACGGAGCAACGCTATTGTGTGGATATTTTGGTGCAATTTCGAGCGGTGACTGCTGCATTGGCGGCGGCTGAAAAAACAATTTTAGATAAGCACATACGAAAGTGTGTTCAAAAAGCGGTAGAGTCCAAAGATAAAAATAAAATTGATACAAAAATTTCAGAGTTGATGGAGTTAATTTCTAAACGTCTTTGAACAAAAGGAGGTATCGTGATCAAGATTGTTCAGGTCACAGTTTTATGTTTAGGCATGGTCTCTTTTTTAAATTTTTCTTTTGCACAGCATAACCATGAGCAACATAAAGGGCATGAAGTTTCTAAAGCGCCCGCAGGGGTTCAACAGATGAAAACCGTAGAAGGGGAAGTGTTAGACATGGTGTGTTTTATGGCGCATGAAGGCAAAGGTAAAAAACACAAAGACTGTGCTCAAAAGTGTATTAATGAAGGGGCTGCGGTAGGTCTTTTAACCTCTGAGGGGAAAGTATATCTTGTGATTGAAAACCACCACAAAAAAGAAAGCTATCAAATAGTTAAAAAACTTGCGGCTGAAAAAGTAAAAATTACGGGGCCCGTGTATACCAAAGATGGAATTCAAGCCATTGAAGCTGAAAGCGTGGAGAAACTCTAAGGAAATTATTCTTGTGTTTTAACTTTGGTGAAGCTTTATCTCTTACATCCTATTTCTGTTCATTTTCCTATCACGTTACTGATAACGGCTCTCTTTTTTGAGGGAGTACATAGAATCATTCACAAAGAGTGGCTGGGCAAAGCTTCAACGGCACTGTTATATTTAGGGACACTTGGGGCGCTAACAGCTGCCGGGCTAGGCCTTTTGGCTGAAGATACGGTTCCTCATGTGCCCGATGCCTGGGAATTTCTCTATAACCATAAGATACTGGGGCTTGTGACAGCGGGTCTTTTTTTGGTTCTTTCAGCTTGGAAGCTCTTTTGGGGAAAATTTTGGCCCGCGTCAATGACGCCAAGAGTTTTTTTGGGAGTCTGGATTTTGGCTATCGTAATTTTGATGGTCACCGCGTATTTTGGAGGAGAGCTCGTTTTTCAATTTGGCGTCGGATATCATAGGTAAATTTGCACTTCTTAAAGACTGTGGTAAAATTTTATATAAGGAGCCTACGTTGAATGGTTGATTTAAGTTTTTATGTGTGATAACCGATACTTAATGAAGAGAATGAAAAATTTGATTTCCATAGTCTTTTTAACGGTTTGGATGCTCAATGCGGTCCAAGCCATAGCCGGAGTGTGCGGCAGTGGGCATTGCTGTTGCTGCTCTAAAAATGAGGCCTCTGTTCGTACCTCGGTGGAAGCTCTCGTTGATTTTTGTGGGCAAAAAGACTGTGCGATGGTTGTTAATAAAGAGATGAAAACGCCAGATACCGTGCTGCCTTCCTTTAAGATGTCATCCCTAAGCCAAGAGGCTCTATCTGTAGACTATTTTGGTGTTTCCAAAGATGCTTTTTTAAATTCTTTAAGGTTTTCTTCGCCTCATCTGCGTCCACCTTTGTCTGATGCATCTCTTTATATTCGCTATCATCAGTTTCTAATCTAATTCTTTCCTTATAAAAATCTATTTCGTTTTTTCGTAAAAATGTTTTTGTATGTCTTTTTCAAGGAGTTTTTGTATGAAGTATTTAAAAATAAAATCAATTATGTGTGTGCTTATTCTTGAGATGGGTGTGTCTTTTGCGGTGACTTTTGCAGAAGAAAAGCCTTTAAAACTCAAAGATCTGATTGACGAAGCCTTAGAGCACAATCCTGTAAAGCAAGCGGCTCGGTATGAAGCAGATCAGCAAAAAGCACAAATAGGCCCTGCAGGTACGTATGAAGATCCGATGCTTGCTTTTGAAGCCAAAGATTATCCTGTGGATACCTTAAGTCCGCGTCGGTTTGGGATGACGGGCAATGAAGTCAGTGTGGGTCAAAAAATTCCGTTCCCGGGCAAGCTTACAAAAATGAGAAGTGCTGCGCGGAAAGAATATGAATCCAAAGACAGTGCCTTCAATCACACACAGCTTCAAATTGTAAGAGATGTGAAGCGTGCGTATTATGAGCTTTTCTTGGCGTATAAAAAACATGATATTCTTGTAGAGCAAAAAAAATTGATTCGACAGCTTATTGCAGTCACAAGAAGCAGATATGCCGTTGGAAAAATTCCTCAAGCTGAACTTTTAAATTTTCAAATAGAATCCGGAAAGCTCATTGGAGAGCTTTTAAATAACGAGAGAGATGTTAAAGTAAAAACAGCTCAATTAAATTATATTTTAGGACGCAATGGAGGAGGGGTGAACAGCAGGCCTGAAGAAATAACCAAAACAAGCTTTAACTCAAGCAAATTAACACAAGCACGTGCTTTGGAAAAAGCCTTGGAGAAAAACTTTGGTCTGAAGGCTTCTCAAGCCATGCGCGATGCCGCTTTGGAAAAATTAACGTATGCAAAATTAAGTTATCTTCCAGATTTTGAAGTGATGGCAGGGTACACCTTTAGGCAGCCCAGCCCGGGGGATCCAGGGACTGATTTTGTATCGGGAAAAGTAGGGGTGTCTGTTCCGCTTTGGTTTTTAAGCAAACAATCTGAATTGGTTAAAGGGGCGCAGGCCCAAAAAGCAAAAGCAGAGGCAGAGCTTTACGAAGGGCGTACGCGACTGGTGCAAGACGTGCGTAGTACTTATTCTGAACTTATTCAAACTCAACAAAGTTTGGATTTATATGAAAATGGAATTTTGCCCTTAGCAAGACAAGCGGTAGCCAGTGGGAAATCTTCATATCTGACGGGCCGATTGGAGTATTTAAGTTTACTCAACATCATTAACAGTCGGTTTCAAACAGAATATGCTTATAACGACGCACTGGTAAATTATGAATCTAAACTTGCCGAGCTTGAAGTGTTGCTGGGCGAATCGGTAGGAGGAAATTAAAATGAAGATGTTTTTTCGTTTTTTAATTTTAGTTTTGATTGTGGGAGGTGTGTACGTGGGTGCCAAATTTGTAACTCAAACACAGGATCAGTCTTCTGTAACGTCTCATGACAAAAAAGCGCTGTATTTTTGCCCCATGCATCCTTCGGTAACTTCGGATCATCCTGGGCGGTGTCCTATTTGCGGCATGGATCTTCAAAAAGCAGATGGAGGAGAACCTGTAACTTCAAAAGAAAATAAAAAGAGTGAGACATCAGATGTTTCAGGAAGGGCTTCTTTCCCGCTTTCAAAAGAAAGACAACAACTGATTGGTGTGACCAGTACTCAGGCCACGTTGCAAGAACTCAGTTATGAAGTCAGAGCCAGTGGAAAAGTAGCCTTTGATCCAGATCTTTTTACGGCGATTGAAGAATATCGCCAGGCTCTCCAGTCAAGAAAGCAAATGGAAAAAAGTATGTTTAAAGATTTAAAAGAAGAAGCAGATCAGATGGTCATGTCTTCAAAAACAAAATTAAAACTGATGGGCCTGGCAGATACACAATTGAATGCCTTGGCAGATAAACATACAAATCCCATGAATCTTCTTTTACCCAAAGGGACGGTGTGGATTTATGCAGAAGTGTTTGAGTATGAAATTTCAGGGCTTAAGCAAGGGCAAGCACTTGAAGCACAAGCTCCCTCTTTGCCTGGAAAAACTTTTACGGGAATAGTGTCTAGCATTAGTCCTGTTTTAAATACCAATACCCGAACGTTTCGTGTTCGTGGAGAAGTTCCAGATCCAGAAGAAGTGCTCAGGCCGGATACGTTTGTAAATGTTAGAATTAAAATTGAATTTGGGAAACGATTGGCGGTGCCTCTAGATTCCGTACTTCATTCGGGAGATCAAAATTTTGTATTTGTGGTCAAAGAACAAGGAATTTTTGAGCCTCGAATGGTAAAAGTAGGGGTTAAAACTCAAGAGTACTATGAAATTCTATCAGGTCTTTCGGAAGGAGAAACCGTTGTGACGGCAGCTAACTTTTTAATTGATTCTGAATCACGGCTTAGAAATGCTCTCAAAAATATTCAACAACAAGGCAAAGAAGAAGCCCCTGCACCTCCTCCGCCTGGACATGAGGGACATGGAGGGCATAAATGATCCATCGCATTATCGAATTTAGCGCCCACAATAAATTCTTCGTCATCTTGGTGACGGGGGTGGCGATACTGGGGGCATCCTGGGCGGTGAAAAATATTCCCTTGGATGCGATTCCAGATCTTTCTGATACACAAGTGATTATTTATTCTAAATGGGATCGTTCACCCGACATCATTGAAGATCAAGTCACCTATCCTATTGTAACCGCTCTTTTGGGGGCACCAAAAATTAAAGCGATTCGTGGAATATCCGATTTTGGTTTTTCTTATGTCTATGTCATTTTTGAGGATGGAACCAATCTTTATTGGGCGAGAAGCCGAGTGCTAGAGTATTTGAGTAAAATTCTTTCTCGGCTGCCTTCGGAAGTTAAAACAGAAATAGGTCCGGATGCAACCAGTGTGGGGTGGGTGTATCAATATGTCATTTTAGATGATTCAAATACTTTAAATATTGCTCAACTCAAAAGCATACAAGATTGGCAGCTTAAATTTCATCTTCAATCTGTGCCGGGTGTTTCTGAAGTGGCTTCTGTGGGTGGATTTGTGAAGCAATACCAAGTTCATGTCGATCCCAATAGACTTTTTTCTTATAACATTACCTTGACCCAAGTGATGAATGCCATTCGGGCTGGCAACAGCGATACCGGCGGACGTGTCCTGGAATTTTCTGGGACAGAATACATGGTTCGAGGAAGAGGCTACATTAAAAATATTTCAGATATAGAAAAAATTGTGGTTGCGACAGACTCTAAAACAAGTGTGCCCATTCTTGTTAAAAATGTTGCTTCTGTTGAAATAGGGCCAGACATGAGACGAGGCGTGGCAGACTTTAATGGATTAGGAAATGCCGTGGGTGGGATTGTCATTATGCGACAAGGAGAAAACGCTCTAAATGTCATTAATAGAATCAAAACCCGAATTGAAGAACTCAAGCCTTCCCTTCCCAAGGGAGTTCGACTTGTTTCAACGTATGATCGTTCTGATCTGATCAAAAGATCCATCGATACCTTAAAACATGAACTAAAATTAGAAGTTATTATTGTAAGTCTCGTGATCTTACTCTTTTTGTGGCATTTCCCATCTGCGTTTGTCCCTATTATTACCATTCCTATCTCTGTGTTTTTGGCCTTTATTCCCATGTATTTTATGAGAGTGACAACCAATATTATGTCTTTGGCAGGGATTGCTATTTCTATCGGGGTATTGGTGGATGGTGCGATTGTGGAAGTGGAGAATGCCTATAAGAAACTAGAAATTTGGAACTCCACTGGGAGAAAAGGGAGTTTTCATACGGTGAGACTTGAGGCTTTAAAACAAGTGGGGCCGTCTGTCTTTTTTTCACTCCTTGTAATTTCTGTTTCTTTTTTGCCTATTTTTACACTTGTGGATCAGGAAGGACGTCTTTTTACTCCTCTAGCCATTTCAAAAACGCTGGCCATGGCATTGGCTGCTCTTTTGGCGGTTACGGTTGATCCTGCCATCCGAATGATGTTTGCACGTATGGATTTTTTTACGTTTAAACCCAAATGGGTGTGTTGGCTGAGCAATCAACTTTTAGTGGGGCGATATTATCCCGAAGAAAAACACCCCGTCAGTCGGATTCTTTTCCGTTATTATGAACCTGCCGTTCATTTTGTATTAAAGCACAGTAAGGAAACGCTTTTGGTAGCCGTTGGTTTGGTTTTATCGACTATTTTTGCCTATATGAACTTAGGGAGCGAATTTATGCCGCCTTTAAATGAAGGAGCGTATTTATATATGCCCACAGCTTTCCCAGGGATGTCTGTGACAGAAGCCCAACGCATTCTTCAAATACAAGATAAGCTCCTCAAAGAATTTCCAGAAGTAGCTACGGTATTTGGAAAAGCAGGACGGGCAGATACGCCAACGGATCCCGCTCCTTTTTCAATGGTGGAAACAACCGTTGTTTTAAAGGCTAAAGAGGCATGGCCCAAAGTTTTGGAGACATGGTGGGGAGGGCATCGCAAAAGAACTTTTGATGAGTTGCAAAATGCGATGAACGATAAACTTAAATTTGCCGGAATCCCCAATATTTGGACAATGCCGATTAAAAATCGCATTGATATGCTCTCTACCGGTATTCGTACCCCTATTGGTATTAAAGTGATGGGGGCAGATCTTAATGTGATTCAATCCATTAGTGAAAAAATAGAGGGAGTGATGCATGACATTGCTGGAACACGAAATGTGTATGCCGAACGAAGTGCAGAGGGGTATTATTTAGATTTTATTTTAAAACGAGATGAGTTGGCGCGCTATGGGATTTCAATCAGCGATGCTCAGATGATTATTAACTCTGCGGTGGGTGGAGAAAATATTTCAACGACTATTGAAGGGCGAGAGCGCTATCCCATCAGTGTTCGATATTCGCGTGAATTCCGAGATGATGTGGATGTATTAAAAAGAGTATTGGTGCCAACACCCACGGGTGCCCATATCCCTATGGCGCAACTTGCCGATATTAAAATGGTCAAGGGGCCTGCAATGATTCGAAATGAAAATGGGCTTTTGGCCGGGTATGTGTACGTGGATATGGCGGGGCGCGACATTGGAGGGTATGTCACAGAAGCAAAAAAACGTGTTCAATCCAAAGTTCAAGTACCTGCTGGCTACAGTCTTGTATGGAGTGGTCAATATGAAAATATGATTCGGGTGAAAGAAAGATTAAAAGTGGTTGTCCCTGTCACTCTTTTTATTATCTTTTTACTTCTCTACATGAATACAAAATCCATGGCTAAGACGGGTATTATTATGTTAGCCGTGCCTTTTTCTCTCGTGGGAGGCGTGTGGTTACTGTATCTATTGGGCTATCATATGTCGATAGCAGTTTGGGTGGGGATGATTGCGCTTATGGGGCTCGATGCCGAGACGGGTGTCTTTATGCTTATGTATTTGGATATCGCCTATGAAGATCGAATAAAAGCAGGCGCTCTTAAAACGGATGCGGATTTAAAATCCGCCATTATTGAAGGTGCTGTGAAAAGAATTCGTCCCAAAATGATGACAGTGATGGCTGCCTTTATGGGGCTTCTTCCCATTATGTGGTCCATGGGGACAGGCAGTGACATGATGAAACGTGTGGCTGCGCCTATGGTCGGTGGCCTTGCCACCAGTTTTATTTTGGAACTCCTCGTCTATCCTGTGATTTATTATTTGTGGAAATCTAAGGGGTTAAGTAGGTCAAGCATTTCCTAAAAAGAGCCGATAATAAAGATGGATGAAAAAGATCTTTTTATTTCTGTCTTTAGGATTCTATTTTTTATCGTTAGCCTATGCTTCTGAAAAGATTACCGTGGATTTGCCTTCTCAAGATATTCTAGATTTGGATAATTTTGAGGTAGGAGGGAACTGCCTTGGAATGTCCATGTTGGAACATGCGGTTCAAGCAAAACTCATTCAATTTAAGCCTTTTGAAAAGCGTATGTCCAAAGAAGATGTGAGAAAATCGTTGGAAAGTTTAGAATGTACAGAACTGCCTATTGTTATTTCAGGTTTTTGGAATGTAGAGGAGCTCTCTGTCAATTATTCTGATGTGTTGTTGTCTTTTTTGAAAGAGTACAGTTTTGATCTTAATTGTAAGCAGACATTTGATGTGAGGCGATTTCCTGATATTTTTGGATTTTCTTTAACAGAAAAAGAAATAGTTCAAGAGATGCTCAAACACTTGAGGCAAGGTGAAAGTATTGTCTTAATGATAGATGGGAATGGAGAACAGGGTGGAAAAAAGATTAATCATGCTGTTTTGGTAAGTGGGGCCGAAATTTTTAGTGATGATAAGATTACTTTTGAGATTTATGATCCCAATATGCCCCATAGAAAAAAAATAAGTTGGGAGAATGGAATATTTCATTTTGAGCCCTTTAACTTTAAAACTAAAGAGGGAATTCGCGAAGTGCGCTTAGGCGAAACTCCTGTTTTTCTTTTTCGAATGAATATTTTAGAGAAATTTAAGATGGCAAAAAAATACATTCATCAGGTAGAGACTACGAAAGATCAGATAGGAACAAATATAGATGGCATAGGATCCATCAAGACGCGACGGAAATTTTTAGGTGGAAAAACATCCTATGTTATTCAATTTGATGAGCAAACAATTTTTCCTATTACAAGTGAAACTTACGATTTAAAGAGCTTAGAAGGGAAAGAGGTGGCTTTTAGTGGACATTTGAGATGGCAAGATAAGGATGAGCTTATAGCCGAAGATGGAAGGCCTGTCTATGAAGTCGATACTCTTTATGAAAAAACTCTTGAGAAAAGAGTGCCACTTCTAGAGTCCGAACGACAACACTATCAGGCTATTGGGAATATTAATCGTCGAGCATGGCATATGCATCGCAAAGGAGCATATGAAGTCAGTGAAAATGGACACGTGCAATATATTTTAAAATCTGACATTGGAGTATTTGAAAAATATGCGGGACAAGTTGTGGGCATCAAAGGCACCGTGGTTGATTATGATAGAAAAATTCCAGTTATTGAAGTTAGCGATGTGGATGATTTTAAGGTGCCTGTTTATCGTGAGATTCCTATAGACAAGTAGGAATTTGGATTTAATTAGGGCACGGAGGGGAGAGCAGAAAAAACTTTTGGGGAATCGTTTTGAGCTTTTGAAGCATTTGATTTTGCACATCCCATCTGTTACTATTTGTACAGATATGAATAAGGAAATTGCTCATAAAGCTGTAGAAGACTTAATAAAAAAAATAAAAGGAAAGGAGCTTTCTAAAGACGTCCTTCATTTTATTTTATTCGGATCTTTGGCAAGAGGAACCTATTCAGAGGAGTCTGATATTGACATTCTTTGCGTGGTAAAACATCAAAAAGAAAATCTCTACCCACTACTGGATTTAGCTTGTCAAGTTGAGTGGAAATATAATTGTAAAATCATTTTCTCTTTACTTGTTATAAATGAATCTTTATATCAACGAATTCAAATGGGAGAAGCCACTCTATCTGAAAGCATAAAAAAAGAAGGACAAGAGCTTTGGGCAGCCTAGACTCTCGTGTTTCTCTTCGCTTAAAGAGAGCTCACCAAGCATTGAAAGTCGCCAAAATCGTTTATGAGGCCCAATTTTTTACAGATAGTCTTTCAAAATCTTATTATGCAATTTTTTATGCTGCCGGTGCTGCATTAGAAAGTATTGGGATCCAAACAAAGCGACATGCAACAACAATCCAAAAATTCAATGAACATTTTGTAAAAAATGGGAAAGTAGATAAAGAACATTATTTAACTTTATCTAATGCTTTTAGAACCAGAAACCTCGCCGATTATGAATTAACCTGGGATACTGAGGAAGAGGAAGTCAAAGATCAGCTTAAAAGAGCAGAAGAATTTATCAAAGTCATTGAACAAATGCTGAAGTAGAAACCGAAGTACACTCAATTGTTTTGAGCTTTTGTCTGGGTTGACAAATCAAGCTCTTTACGACTAAAACACACATGTGGTTTTTCAAAAACAATTCGAATTAAAAGTTCTAAAATTTATTTCAGACCAGAAACTGATTTTACCAGGAGATTCGGTCGTGGTGGCGGTTTCTGGCGGGCCGGATTCGGTATGTCTTCTCATGCTTCTTTCCAAATGGGCCAAGGCCAGAAATTGGAATGTGAAAGTAGCTTATTTTGATCATGGGTTGCGAGCAGCTGCCAAAAAAGAAGCTCACTTTGTGGAGCGCTTAGCAAAAGAAATGGGATTTCCTTTTGTACAAGGCTCTGCCGATTGTAAACGCCTAAAAGAAAATACAAAACTTTCCACGGAAGAAATCGCCAGGAAAGTTCGCTATTCATTTTTACAAAAAGAAGCACAACAAATGGATCCCCGCTCTTATCTTGCTAAAATTGCAGTGGCGCATCATAGGGATGATCAGGTTGAAACTTTTTTTATAGCTCTTTTAAAGGGCAGTGGGCTTGGAGGTCTTTCAGGAATGAGTGCCTCTGAAGGAAATATGATTCGACCTTTGCTGGCGGTCACCAAAGAAGACATCCAGCAGTATTTAAAAAGCCAAAAAATTTCTTTTTTAACCGATGAAACCAATGCTTCTCATCTATTTTTAAGAAATAAGGTGCGACTTAAGCTCTTGCCTTATCTCAAAAAAACCTTCCCAGAATGGAATATTTTAAAGACGCTCCCTAGAATGGTGACGGTTTTAAAGTCCGAACATGAGTTTTTAAAACGTGTGGCAAAAGAGTGGGAAAGGCAGTTTGTGGGTATCCATAAAAATGGCTATGTGATTGGAACCAAAGACTTTTTGGGTTTACCTATGGCCCTTCAAAGACGTATTATTAAAAATACATTAGAAAAACTTTCACCTCAGAGAAACTTTACCAGCTCCCATGTGGAGGAGAATCGAAAGCTCTTTTTAAATGCTGTGTCTCAAAAGACCCTGGTGCTTCCGGAGGGGGTTCGAGTGAAAAAAGTGAAAAATGAAGTTTTCTTTAATAAAACCATATGATAGAATGAAATTATTAGTAATTGTCTCCAAAAAGTGAGCAATTAAAGGGGGGCTATTATATTGAAACAATCTCATAAGACCCTAGCTCTTTGGGCGGTCATGATTTTAATTTTTATTACTGTGCTCAATCGCGTGTATGAACCCCCGGCCAATGATAGTGAAATAAAATTTAACGAATTTATTAAAGATGTAGAAGCCAAACATGTGGCTGAAGTCACGTTTGTTGAAAATAAAAGTGAAATTTTTGGAAAATATAAGTTGGATTATAAAAATGGCGGAAAATTTAAAACCGTTGGGCCTACAGGCGCCGATTTTTTTAAAATTTGTAAAGAAAATGGGGTTACTCCCAATTATGTAAAAAGTGAAACTTCTTTCTGGCAAAGTATGCTTCCACAGTTAATTCCCACTATTTTAGTTATGGGGATTATCATTTTCTTTCTGCGTCAAATTCAAGTGGGTGGCGGCAAAGCCATGTCTTTTGGAAAAAGTCGCGCTCGACTTTTAACCGAGCATCAAGGCAAAGCTACTTTTAAAGATGTTGCTGGAATTGATGAAGCCAAAGATGAACTGCAAGAAATTATTGAATTTCTAAAAGATCCCAAAAAATTTACTCGTCTGGGAGGTAGAATTCCCAAAGGGGTATTGCTCATGGGACCTCCAGGTACCGGAAAAACACTCTTGGCGCGGGCCATTGCGGGAGAGGCGGGTGCTCCTTTCTTTAGTATCAGCGGGTCCGATTTTGTAGAAATGTTTGTGGGTGTAGGGGCTTCTCGTGTGCGTGATCTTTTTGAACAAGGCAAAAAAAATGCGCCGTGTATTATTTTTATTGATGAAATTGATGCTGTGGGGCGAAACCGCGGAGCAGGATTGGGGGGAGGTCACGATGAGCGTGAGCAAACGCTCAATCAACTTCTCGTGGAGATGGATGGATTTGAGTCCAATGAAGGTGTAATCTTGATTGCGGCCACAAACCGGCCGGATGTGTTAGACCCTGCGCTTTTGCGACCTGGCCGATTTGACCGACGTGTGGTTGTGGCCATTCCCGATGTGGGGGGACGAGAAGGCATTTTAAAAGTTCATAGCAAACGAACACCTCTGGGCCCAGATGTGGATTTAAAACTGATTGCACGCGGAACTCCGGGATTTTCGGGTGCAGATCTTGAAAATTTAGTCAATGAAGCAGCTCTTTCTGCTTCGCGCTACAATCAAGAACATTTAACGCAAAATAATTTTGAAGAGGCCAAAGATAAGGTTATGATGGGCTCTGCCAGACGAAGTCTTATTATGACCGAAGAACAAAAACGAAATACGGCTTATCACGAAGCAGGGCATACGTTGGTGGCAACTTCTATCCCTGGGACAGATCCCGTGCACAAGGTAACCATTATTCCTCGAGGTATGGCATTGGGCCTTACCCAAATGCTTCCCCAAGATGATCGCTTTATGGTTTCTAAGGAGTATGCGGAAAATCACATTGCAGTTATGATGGGAGGCCGTATTGCAGAAGAATTGGTTTTGGGTCACATGACTTCGGGTGCAGCCAATGATTTTGAAAATGCAACAGAATTGGCTCGAAAGATGGTGTGTGAGTGGGGGATGAGTGAAAAATTAGGAACCGTTACTTTTGGGAAAAAAGAGGAACAAATCTTTTTAGGGAAAGAATTTGGCCATAGACCCACCTATAGCGAGCAAACGTCCCTTATCATTGATGAGGAGATTAAGGGGTTGATTTCTCGCAATTATGATCGTGCCAGAAAGATTCTGACAGAAAAAATGAATATTTTGCACAATTTAGCCAATGCACTTTTGGAATATGAGACGTTGGATACCCATGAGGTGGAGATGATTTCTTCTGGAAAAGTGATTCCTAAGAAATTTAAAAACAAAGATAAAGATAAAGCGGGTGGCCAACAGCCTGCTCCAGCACAGACAACAGAAGAACAAGAAAAATCATAACGCATGAAGTTTTATGTTGTTGGGGTTTTAAATGTCACTCCAGATTCGTTTTATGATGGAGGACAATATAAAGACAAAGCCATTGAGCAAGCGCTCAAAATGGTTGAAGAGGGAGCCGATATTCTGGACGTAGGTGGAGAATCGACTCGGCCAGGTTCTGAGCGTGTGGAATGCCAAGAAGAAATCAGACGGGTGATCCCAGTTATTGAACGATTGGCCAAAGAGGGTTGTGTGCCACTTTCTATTGATACCTATAAATCAGAAGTAGCTGAAAGAGCGATCGGGGCAGGCGCCTCTATCATTAATGATATCAGTGGATTTACGATGGATGCCAAGATGCCTTCACTGGTTGCGAAAGGAAAAGTAAAAGTGATTCTTTCACATATTCAAGGAACTCCGAAGGATATGCAAAAAAATCCCGTCTATCAAGATGTAACGCGAGAGATTACGGCCTTTTTTAAAAAACAAATGGATCTGGGGTTTGAAAAGGGTGTTCACAAAGACCAAATAATTTTAGATCCTGGGATTGGGTTTGGAAAAACATTGAAACATAATCTTGAAATTCTTAGGAACTTGGATTCTTTTTTAGAATTAGGAAGGCCTTTGATGATGGGAACTTCTCGAAAATCGTTTATTGGAAAAATTCAAAATGAAAAGCGGCCCGAAGGACCCGAAGAACGTTTGACAGGAAGCTTGGTCACAGCCGCCTGGGCCTATCAAAAGGGCGCCACGTATTTTAGAGTGCATGATGTGTTAGAGACAAAACGTGCACTCACGGTAATGGCGCACATACTTCATAAAGGAGATCCTTCGGGCTAAAGGCCAAAAGAGGAACACGATGGAATATATCCCCCCCATATTTCAACATCTTCGATGGCAAGATGTTTTTGATTTTATCCTTATTTACTATTTGATCTATCGTATCTTTCTTTTGATTAAAGGTACTCGGGCTATTCAAATTCTTACCGGCTTTGGTATTGTTATCGTTGTCTTTTTACTTTCGAAAAATTTGGGTTTTTACACTCTGTATGTATTGCTCAAAGAGCTTTTGAGTCCCTTGGTTTTAATTGTTATTATTATTTTTCAAGACGATATCCGAAGAGCTTTGGCCCATGTGGGGAAAAATCCTTTTTTCTCTGCCAAAGGAAAAATTACAGATACGCATATTATTGATGAAGTTTTAAAGGCTTCTTATTCGATGGCTGAAAAAAGAATTGGAGCCATTATTGCTATTGAGCGAGAAACGGGGCTTCGGGATTTTATTGAAGAGGGGATTAAGCTCGATGCGAATGTAGACAGTGATCTTTTGGTGAGTATTTTTCTGCCTTATGGCCCTATTCACGATGGGGCGGTCATCATTCAAGATGGGCGAATGACCGCAGCAGGGTGTTTTTTGCCTCAGACACAAACGCCCAATCTTCCAAAGCAATATGGATCTCGTCATCGAGCCGCTCTAGGTCTTTCGGAACAAACAGATGCCTTGGTCATTGTGATTTCTGAGGAAACCTCTGATGTATCTTTGATTGTAGATGGGAAGGTTCGTAAAGAGATGGATCAAAAAACAATGTATCACACAATTGTAGGGCTCTTGGAAAAAAATGAAAGTTAGTCTCCATAAACTTTTGACGTTTGTACTCACAGTTTTTAGGAAAGCTTTGTTTGAAAATCTTTCTTTAAAGCTTATTTCAGCTTTTATTACGCTCACGCTCTTTATTTTAGTGGCGGGGGAGTCTTTGCAAATTTCAAAGCGTGTTAAAATTGAATATATGACTCCAGAAAAAATGATGATTGTGAATGATGTCCCTTTTGAGTTTGAAATGATTTTATCTGGGCCTAAATCTGCCATTGGGAGTATTCGAGGACAAGACTTTTATTATAAAGTGGATTTAACGGGGGCCTCAATGGGGCCTTCTCGAATTCGGTTAAATCCTCGGCAGTTGGGATTGGATCGAGGGATTTTGGTTTCAAGCATTATGCCTTCTACGATTTATCCTCAGCTAGAAAAGATCATCACAAAAAAAATCCCTATTCAGCTTAATCGATTGGGGACGTCTGTTATTGAGGCTCAAATCAAACGCATGGTTTTTGATCCTCCTGAAGTTGAAATCGCAGGCCCTGAAAGCAAAGTTGCAACGATGACCGGTGTCATGACGGAAACATTTGATATGCGAAAAGTGATTAAAGCTGAAACATTTGATGTGCATTTGGTACATCTGGATCCTCAACTTACATTTTTAAACACCAAAGATGATCGAGTGAAGATTCGTATTGAAGTTTTTAAGAAATAAGGTACAAAAAATTATGAAACCAAAACGATTGTTTGGCACCGATGGCATTCGAGGCGTGGCCAATGAAGCGCCCATTGAGCCCTTAACCTTGGTTAAGGTTGGTAAGGCTTTGGTGACGCTTTTACGACAAGAACTTAATCACAATAAAACGATTAAAATTGTTATTGGCCGAGATACCCGCATTTCGGGTCCGATGATTGAAAGTGCTTTGTCTGCTGGCATTTGTTCTCAAGGCGGCTTGGTCAGACTTGCTGGGGAAATCCCAACCCCTGGTATTGCCTTTATTACGTTTGGAATGCGGGCCGATGCTGGGATTGTGATTTCTGCTTCTCACAATTCCTATCAAGACAATGGAATTAAGATTTTTTCTCCGGAAGGCTATAAAATTCCAGATGAGTGGGAACAAAAAATTGAAGCCATGGTGGAGGCACAAAATTTTAGTGAACCAGCTCCCACGGGAGCCAAAGTAGGTGAGGCTGAATTTATTCCAGATGCCCCGGGTCGCTATGTAGAGTTTTTAAAAAATACATTTCCTAAAAAGCAAACTCTCAAAGGATTAAAAATCGTGCTCGATTGCGCTCATGGGGCTGCCTATAAAGTGGCGCCCATTGTGTTTGAAGAATTAGATGCTGATTTAATTGTTTTAAATAACGAGCCTAATGGAAAAAACATTAATGATCGTTGCGGAGCGCTTTATCCTGAGAAACTTCGTAAAGTTGTTTTAGAAGAAAAGGCAGATATTGGGATTGCGCTTGATGGAGATGCCGATCGTTTGATTTTAATCGATGAAAAGGGAGAAATTCGAGATGGAGATTTTGTTATGGCCATTTGTGGCATGGAGCTTTCTAAAAAAGGCAAGCTTTCCAAAAATACCATTGTGGCTACTCATATGAGTAACTTTGGCTTAGAGCAAATGCTCAAGCGAGAACATATTCAACTAGTTCGCACGGACGTAGGGGATCGCTTTGTGGTCGAAGCCATGAGAAGACAAGGGTATAATTTTGGAGGAGAGCAGTGTGGGCATTTGGTTTTTTTAGACTATAATTCAACAGGAGATGGGATTGTCTCTGCGCTTCAACTCTTGGCCGTGTTACAAAAAAATGGAAAATCGCTCTATGAACTTTCTCAAGTTTTGCATAAAACGCCTCAGGTGTTACTCAATATTTCTGTTGCCACTAAAAAGCCGCTAGAAGCTTTAAAGACCTATGAAAAGATTCAAGCCACTCAACAAAAGCTCATCAACCGAGGAAGAATTTTGGTGCGTTATTCTGGCACTGAAAATTTAATCCGTGTCATGATTGAGGGAGAAGATCTCAAAGAAATAGAACTTTTGGCCTTAGATGTGGCGGAAAGCCTCAAGAAAGAATTGGGATAGCTGTTATGGCACTCTTGGGTGTCAATATTGATCATGTGGCTACGCTCAGGCAACTTCGGGGCACAAAGTTTCCAGACCCTGTGACGGCAGCAAGCCTCTGCGAACTTGCGGGCGCTCATTCTATTACAGTGCATTTAAGAGAAGATCGTCGCCATATTCAAGATCGCGATGTCAAATTGTTGCGAGAAACCATTCAAACAAGACTTAATTTAGAAATGGCGCTAACAGAAGAAATGGTCAACATTGCTTGCGAGATTCGTCCGGACTCGGTGTGTCTGGTTCCTGAAAAAAGACAAGAAGTTACAACCGAAGGAGGGTTAGAGGTTCAAGGGTGTCTCAAGCCAATTCAAGATGCCGTGATCCGGCTCAATGAAAGGGGGATTCAAGTTTCTTTATTTATTGATCCAGATCAAAAACAAATTGAAGCTTCAAAAAAAACAGGGGCTCAAATGGTTGAGCTTCATACAGGACGCTATTGCAACCATAGATCTCAAAAAGAGCTTAAGACTATTTTAGATTCTATCCACACTGCAAAAGAATTAAACTTAGTGTGCAATGCAGGGCATGGATTAGACTACGTCAATATCCGTCCTTTGGCCAAACATCCTGACATTCATGAATTTAATATTGGCCACTCCATTATCTGTCGAGCTGTTTTGGTGGGGTTGGGTCAAGCAGTTCGTGAAATGCTGAGCCTACTCACGTAGGAGGATTTTGTGATTGTGGGGCATGGCATCGATATTGTCGAAGTGAAACGCATGAAAACCATGATCCAAAAATTTGGAGATCGTTTCTTAGATAAAATTTTTACTTCCAATGAAAAAAAGTATTGCCGATCTAAAGCCAACCCGGCACTTCATTTTTCTTCTCGATTTGCTGCAAAAGAAGCTTGCTTAAAAGCTTTAAAAACTGGATTTTCAAAGGGGCTGTATTTTAAAGACATTTGCGTGGAAACTCGTTCTTCTGGAGAGCCTATCTTAAAACTTTCTGGCCAGGTTTTAAAAAAAGCAAAAAAAATGGGAGCTCGCCATTTTTTTGTGAGCCTATCTGATGAAGCTTCTTTTGCCATAGCATCGGTGATTCTAGCCAGATGAAAATTGTGACTGCCAGCCAGATGCAAGTCTTGGATGAAAAGGCGATTCAGGCGTATGGTATTCCTCGCTGGCAACTTATGGAAAATGCAGGACAGGCTGTGGTGGAAGTTTTATCTGCGAGGGATCTCGCCAAAAAAATATTAATTCTGGCAGGCAAGGGCAATAACGCCGGAGATGGCTTTGTGGTTGCACGGCTCTTAGGGGAGAGAGGTATTTCAGTTCAGATTTGTTTGACCACAGATGAAAAAGAATTCAAAGGTGAAACTGCTCAAAATTTTCAAAAACTTAAAAAACTTTCTATCCCTATTGTCCAGTATTCTAAAAAAGAATTTTTAAAAATTTTGGTTCACGCTGATCTTGTGATTGATGCCTTATTTGGGACGGGGATTCATTCTCCGCTGAATTCTCACTATCGCTCGCTCATTCGAATGCTCAATAAAAAAAATATCCCAGTTCTATCTATGGATATACCTTCAGGCGTTCATGGAGATACGGGAGAAGTGATGGGCGAAGCGGTGAAAGCCACGTGGACAGTAACATTTGGTTTGCCCAAAGTTGGACTTTTGGTACCTCCGGGGATGGACGCTGTGGGAAAACTAGTCATTAAAAATATTGGTTTTCCTCAGGCTCTTTTAGATTCTGTTTCTTCTTCTTTGTTTTATCTTCAAAAAAAAGATGTCCAGGCAAAGTTACCTACAAGAACAAAGAGTGCACATAAAGGGGCCTTTGGTCATGCCTTGGTGATAGCGGGAAGTCCGGGAAAAGGTGGGGCGGCCGTAATGACAGTTCAGTCTGCTTTTAGAAGTGGCGTGGGACTTGTGACCCTTCTGACTCATCCAAAATCTTTAAAAGTCATTGCGCCACAAGTTAAAGAATCATTTTTAGAATCATTTGTAACTTATGAAGAACATTATAAAAAATATATTAAAAATAAAAGCGCAGTCGCACTGGGTCCGGGGGTGGGATTTTCTAAAGAAGCCAAAAATTTACTGAAGTGGACCCTAAAATATTCTAAAGCTCCCGTAGTGATTGATGCAGATGGCCTTACTCTTTTAGCTCAAAATTTAAAATGGCTTAAAGAAACAAAGGCGCCTGTGATCCTAACACCACATCCAGGAGAAATGGCAAGGCTCCTTGGAAAAACAACAAAAGAGGTTCAGCGCGCTAGAATAGAAGTGGCAGCGCAATTTGCAAAAAAATATCAAGTGATACTTGTTCTCAAAGGTGCAGGGACAGTCATCGCTATGCCTCAAGGAAAAATCTACATCAATTCTACAGGAAATCCTGCGATGGCCACAGCCGGAATGGGAGATGTCTTAACAGGAATGATAGTAAGTCTTCTCGCCCAAGGAATGAAAAGCGAAGAGGCTGTGAAATTAGCTGTCTACCTTCATGGGGCTATTGCGGATGAGTGGGTTTTCAAAAACAAAGCCACCCGAGGACTTCTTGCTTCCGATATCATTCAAGCTTTGCCTGCCGCTATTGAAACTCTAAAATAAAATATTAGATAAAAAAATCAGGGTAGGGATCTTCGCCAGCCTTCACAGCATATTTTTTTAAATCTGTAATCCCAAAAGATTTTAATACTTCTTCATCTATAAAAAAGTTTCCGCTACATTGGCGGCTATCTTGAGTCAGAATAAAATAAGCGGCATCAGCAACCATTTCTGGAGTTCGTGCATGACGAGCTGTTTCTTCGCCCCCTAAGATATTATAAATCGCAGCAGTGGCGATGATGGTTTTGGGCCAGAGCGCATTTACTGCAATTCCTTCTTCTCTAAATTCTTCGCTCATACCTAAAACACATTCACTCATGCCATATTTAGAAAGCGTATAGGCGAGATGATTCGAAAACCATTTGGCTTCTAAATTGAGAGGAGGAGAAAGAGTGAGGATGTGAGGATTTTGTGCTTTTTTAAGATAAGGGACACAGGCTTTTGAGCAGGCAAAAGTTCCTCGAACATTTACTGAAAACATTAAATCAAATTTTTTCATGTCTGTCTCAAGAGTATCGGTCAGAGAAATGGCGCTGGCGTTATTGACTAAAATATCGATGCCTCCGAAGGTTTGAAGTGTGGTTTGTACAGCTTCTTTAATTTGCTCTTCAAAACGAATATCTATAGACAAAGGCAAGGCTTTTCCACCCGCTTTTTCTATTTCTTCCGCAGCAGTGAAAATAGTGCCAGGTAGTTTTGGATTGGGGGAAGTTGTTTTTGCAGCAATGACAATATTTGCACCATCTTGGGCTGCTTTAAGTCCAATCGCTTTTCCAATGCCACGACTGGCCCCTGTAATAAAAAGTGTTTTTCCTTTGAGATTTTTCAATGAAGCGTTAGCCAATGAGTTCGCACATTTTGCCGACTTTTTCAAAGACCTCCAAAATGAAATTGAGTTCTGAGTCGGTGTGGTTAGCCATATAGCTTGTACGAATAAGGCTTTTGTCTTTGGGTACCCCTGGCGGTAGTACAGGATTGGTAAAAACTCCTTCATCATAAATAGCTTTGGCAAAGAAAAGAGTTCTTAAATCATCTCCAATGTTGACAGGAATGATAGGGGTTTGAGAAGGCGCTGTGTCATATCCCATGTCATCCAATCCTTTTTTCATTTTTTGAGTATTTTTCCAAAGACGCTCGATATGTTCAGGTTCTGTCTCCATAACATCTAAAGCGGCAATGACAGCCGCAATGGCAGAAGGAGGCATCGAAGCACTAAAGATAAAAGCACGAGCATGATGTTTCACATATTCAATGACTTCTTCAGAGGCGACAATAAATCCTCCCAGAGAAGCAAAAGATTTGCTAAATGTCCCCATAATGATATCGACGTGGGAGGTCGCATTAAAATGATCTGCGGTGCCTCGACCTAAGCGTCCTAAGACACCAATGCCATGGGCATCATCGAGCATGATGCGAGCATGATGTTTTTTGGCCAACTTTACGATTTCATCGAGTTTTGCAATATCTCCTGTCATGGAAAATACACCATCTGTTACAATGAGTTTTCCTGAAGCAGAAGTATGTTCTTTCAAAAGTCTTTCGAGATCAGCCATATCATTATGATTAAAAACAACGGTAGGGCCTTCTGCTAAGCGTGCGCCTTCAATGATGCTGGCATGGTTTTCGCTATCTGAAAAAATGACGTCTCCCGGTCCAACCAAACAAGAAATTGTTCCCAAATTGGTTTGAAAGCCTGTGCTATAAACCAAAGCGGATTCTTTTTGCATGAAATGCGCCAGGCGTTTTTCAAGCTCGATATGAAGGGCAATGGTTCCATTTAAAAATCGGGATCCTGAACACCCCGTCCCATATTTTTCCACTGCTTTTTTAGCTGCGGAAATAACTTTAGGATGAGAGGTGAGGCTCAAGTAGTTATTGGATCCTGCCATGATCTTCTTTTGGCCGTTAATGAAGACCGTGCCCCCTTCGGCATTATCAACGACACGAAAGTAGGGGTATAGGCCTGCTGCTTGAGCTTCTTTGGCTGTTGTAAATTCTCTACATTTCTTAAAAAGATCCATAAAAACCACAAGTTTATTAATTGGGGGAGGGGTTGTCAAATCATTTTTACCTTGATAGAGAAAAGGTGAAATGAAATCATATACTATCCATATTGAGGGCCCCCAGAATACTCAAAAATTAGCTTTCCAACTCTCTGCCTTTTTAAAAAAGGGGGATATTTTGGGACTTCGTGGAAATTTAGGTTCTGGCAAAACAACCTTTGTACAAGGATTGGCCCAAGGACTTAAGATTTTAGAGAGCCATATGGTTTCAAGCCCCACCTTTACGTTTATCAATGAATATCCGTGTTGTGGGGATACGCTTCTTTTTCATATGGATTTTTATCGACTCAGTCACAGTACAGAAGCACAAACATTGGGACTGGACCAGTATTTTCAAGGGCAGGGGATTTGTGCCATTGAATGGTTTGAAAAAGCAGCAGAACTTTTACCCAAAGATTTTTTAGAAATCGAGTTCCAGGCTATATCTGAAAAAGCTCGTAATATCCATATGATAGCACATGGTCTGGATTCTCAAAAAATTCTTTCAAATTTTCTCTCATCTTTTTCTCATAATTGCCGATCACTATAAGTGAACGCAGTTTTAGCTTAAGGGGGTTTCTTATGTCTGCCGCCAAAGCACTTGCTTTAAAAAAGTGTCATTATAAAGACTGCACAATCCAAGCCACAACCGGAAAATTTTGCAGATTGCATTATATGATGACATGGCAAAAAACCAAAAACCTATCTCGGGAATCAAAAGAAAAAATGCTGGATCGCTACCTTAAAGCGATCACAAAAAAATATCCAGATGATTATTTAGAGGTTATAAAAAAAGACCTGTCTAGTGAAGAAAGCTTTAAAAAATCAGTACATGATTTGGATTTAGAAAACATGTCTGATCTGGATTTTTTAGATGACTACGGGGATATTATCAAAAAGATTAAAAGATAAGCTCTCATTCATTCTTTAATATCTTATCGCTTTCTTCTTCTAAGGCTTCATTGACAGTCGATGTTTTCATATAGACGGTTTGGGTACTTAGATCATAGGGCTTCCATTCTTCTCCAATGGTAACGTCTCGGTCTTCGAAAAAATATTCATCAAAAAATATCCCTAAAGAATCAATGAGAATATGGACATGATTGTCGAGAGTATATTTTTTTGTATTTAAATCCATAGAGGCTGTACAGCTTGTGGTTTTGAGGGCGGACTGAGCCAATGTAATCTGAATCAACATTTCTTTGGGGTACACGGCCCCCTCAACCCTAATTTTCTCCTGAGGCACTAAATATTTTTTATAATTTTCATCGAAGGTTTCATAAATTAGATGAATATAATCTTGAGGGAACGTGGCAGGTTTTAAATGTGTTTTAATTCGAGGCTTCAGCATGATAAAAAAGAAGTATATAAGATTTGACTCTGAAAGGCAATTTCACTAAAACTTGGGATGACAAGAGAAAATAATGCCGAACTTTTATCTTAAAACGTATGGTTGTCAGATGAACGTCTATGATTCAGAGCGGATGGTGCATCTTTTAAAACCTCTTCAATTTACGCAAACAGAAAAACTAAAAGAGGCAGATCTCATTTTATTTAATAGCTGTACGGTGCGCGAAAAAGCCAAGCAAAAGCTTTTGAGTGATTTGGGTCGTTTAAAATCTTTTAAAGAAAAAAACAAAAAACTCATTATTGGAATGGGGGGATGTGTGGCCCAAGAAGAAGGGGATAGGCTTTTAAAACGTATTCCCCATTTGGACTTGGTTTTTGGTGTGGATCAGGTGGATCAGCTTCCAGAGTTGATTGGTCGCATTCAAGAAACAAAATCTCGCTTGGCTGTGACGGCTTTTGATACGGATCCTAAGTTTTCTTTATCATATGTGAGAAAAGATTTTAGTCCTGTGTCTGCCTTTATCACCATCATTAAAGGGTGTGATAAATTTTGTTCTTTTTGCATCGTACCTTTTACGCGAGGGCGAGAAAAAAGTCGGCCTCCTCGAGAAATCCTTCAAGAAATTGAACTTGGAGTTGAAAAGGGTACGCGTGAAGTGACGCTCTTAGGCCAAAATGTAAATTCTTATGCGCATGAGGGATACACCTTTCCAAAGCTGCTTAGACTTATTGCTCAAGTTCCACACTTAAAGCGCATTCGATTTACGAGCCCTCATCCTCAAGACTTTTGTGATGACATGATTGCTTGCTATGAAGAGCTCCCGAATCTGTGCAAGCATCTTCATTTACCCGTTCAATCTGGGAATAACCGAATCTTAAAAGCCATGCGTCGGTGGTATACGATTGAACACACCCAAGAACGCATTGAAAAATTAAGAAGCAAAGTGCCGAATGTAGCGCTTTCTACAGACATTATTGTGGGCTTTCCAGGAGAAACCCATGAAGAGTTTGAAGATACGCTAAAACTTCTCCGGGATATTCGCTATGATTCCATTTACTCCTTTAAGTATTCTCCGAGAGTAGGGACGTTGGCTTATGAGTTTTCAGAAGAACTTTCTGAGGAAGAAAAGAACGAACGCTTGCAACGACTTCAATCTCTTCAAGATGAAATTTCTTTAGAAATGAATCAAAAACTGGTTGGGCAAACCTATGAAGTGTTGGTTGAAAAAAAATCTCTGGGCCTTGCTCATGCGGTGACCCTTCAAGGTAGAACGGATACTAATAAACTGGTTCATTTCAAGGGAGATGCTTCGCTTATCGGAAAATTTACCCGAGTTCGGTTGACATCGGCCATGCCGCATAGCTTTCTAGGTGATGAAAATTTAGGCAATTGACAAAATCACTCAATCTTAGTAATGATCTACCATGGTACACTCAACACCTTCCATCCGAGAAGGCCTCACTTTTGACGATGTTCTTTTAGCTCCTCAAGAATCTGAATGTCTGCCTAAAGATGTCAGTTTAAAAACCCGACTGGCTGCCGATGTGTGGCTCAATATTCCGCTTCTTTCTGCCGCCATGGATACCGTGACAGAGGCCAAGACCGCTATTACGATGGCCAGAGAAGGGGGAATTGGGGTTATCCATAAAAACTTATCTCCGAAAGGGCAAGCGTTTGAAGTGGAAAAAGTGAAAAAATCTGAAAGTGGGATGATTTTAGATCCCATTACCATGGAGCCTGAACAAAAACTTGCTCAAGCTTTAGATGTGATGCGCCAATATAAAATTTCAGGTGTGCCTATTACGCAAGCTGGGAAATTGGTGGGAATTTTAACCAATCGCGATCTTCGCTTTGAGCAAAACTTAGACCTTCCGATTCATGAAGTTATGACCAAAAAGAATTTGGTGACAGTTCCAGTGGGCACGACCCTCGAAGAAGCTAAAACAATTTTGCAAAAACATCGAATTGAAAAACTCCCTGTCATTGATGATGCGGGCAATTTAAAAGGCCTCATTACCATTAAAGATATTGAAAAATCGATTAGCTTTCCTCATGCCAATAAAGACCGCTTTGGGCGATTACGGGTGGCTGCGGCCGTAGGGGTCTCCCAGGATCGCGCAGAAAGAATTGAGCTTTTATTAAAAAATAAAGTGGATGTCATTGTCATTGACACAGCCCATGGTGATTCTAAAAACGTGCTCGAAGCCGTTCGAGATACACGGGCGAATTTTAAAAATGTCGTGATCATTGCAGGCAATGTGGCCACCGCTGAAGGAGCGGAGCGCTTGATTCAAGCCGGAGCTCATGCAGTGAAAGTCGGAGTAGGGCCAGGTTCTATTTGTACCACCCGAATTGTGGCAGGCATTGGGGTTCCTCAAATGAGTGCGATTTTTGATTGTGCCGCTGTCACTCGAAAATATGATGTGCCTTTAATTGCAGATGGGGGCATTCGCTACTCTGGAGATATTGTCAAAGCCTTAGCTGGGGGGGCTAACTCCATTATGATTGGAAATTTGTTTGCGGGTACAGATGAAAGCCCTGGAGAAACGATTTTGTACCAAGGGCGAAGTTTTAAAGTGTATCGAGGGATGGGGTCTTTGGGAGCGATGCTTCAAGGCAGTCGAGATCGCTATTCTCAAAGTGATAATGATAGCTTAGATAAACTTGTTCCAGAAGGAATTGAAGGAATGGTGCCTTACAAAGGGACACTTTCTACAAGCATTTATCAGCTTTTGGGAGGTGTGCGTTCAGGGATGGGCTATGTGGGATGCCGCACCCTGGCCGAGCTCCAAGAAAAAGCTAAGTTTATTCGAATGTCATCTCATGGGCATCGAGAAAGCCACGTCCATGATGTTACCATTACTAAGGAAGCTCCCAATTATCGACCCAGCTGATATCAATTTTTCCAAGAGAAATTATATGAACCGGCCCAAAGATAGTTTTTTAATTTTAGATTTTGGTTCCCAATATACGCAGCTCATTGCTCGTCGGATTCGTGAGCTTTGTGTGTATTCTGAAATTCATCCTTATCACTATGATCTTTCGGAAATCAAAGCTTGGACCCCAAAAGGTATCATTTTATCGGGAGGACCAGCCTCTGTGTTATCGGATAAAGCGTATAAGATAGATCCTCAGATATTTGAACTGGGTATTCCTATTTTAGGTATTTGCTATGGGATGCAACTCACCTGCCAAATGCTAGGCGGGGAAGTGGAAAAAGCAGACAAGCGTGAATTTGGCAAAGCTCAGATTGAAGTGCTCGATGATTCAGATTTATTTCAAGGCCTTGGGTCAGCGACCCGAGGGTCAACGACCCAAGGGTCACCGACACAGGGACTCACCGTTTGGATGAGCCATGGGGATCGGATTAAAAAATTGCCCAAAAATTTTATTCCCATCGCAAGATCTTCAAACTCTCCCATAGCTGCTTGTAAAAATAAAGATGCTTCTATTTTTGCACTTCAATTTCATCCAGAGGTCATTCATACGCCTCGAGGAAAAGATATCCTTTCTAATTTTATTTTTAAGATTTGCAAAGCTTCACCCTCTTGGACCATGAAATCTTTTATTGAGCATTCGGCTGAAAAAATAAAAAAACAAGTGGGGAAAAATCATGTGATCTTAGGACTCAGCGGGGGTGTGGATTCTTCGGTGACCGCGTTTTTGCTGCACAAAGCCATTGGAACACAGCTCACTCTGATTTTTATCAATAATGGTCTTTTGCGTTTAAACGAAGAACAAAAAGTGATTGGTCTTTTTCAAAATCAAAAGCATATGAATTTAAAATATGTGGATGCGAGTCAAAAATTTTTGACAGAGCTTAAAGGCATCACAGATCCTGAGCAAAAAAGAAAAATTATTGGACGGGTGTTTATTGAAGTTTTTGAAGAAGAAGCCAAAAAAATCCCCAATGCTAAGTTTTTAGCTCAAGGCACGCTTTATCCGGATGTGATTGAATCGGTGTCTTTTGATGGAGGCCCCTCGGTTACGATTAAAAGTCATCACAATGTGGGGGGGCTCCCGCCTCATATGAATTTAGAACTCATTGAGCCTTTACGAGAGCTTTTTAAAGATGAAGTACGACTTTTAGGAAAAGAGCTTGGCATGGAAGAAGAATTTATTTATCGCCAGCCTTTTCCAGGGCCCGGCCTTGCCGTTCGAATTTTAGGAGAAATTACACCGGAAAGACTCGATCTTCTTCGAAAAGCAGACTCTGTGGTTATAAATGAAATTAAGAAAGCAGGGTGGTATCGAAAGGTGTGGCAATCGTTTGCTGTGTTGCTACCTATCAAAACGGTAGGCGTCATGGGCGATGAGCGAACCTATGAAAACGTGGTTGCCCTTCGGGCTGTCAAAAGTGAAGATGGAATGACGGCAGATTGGGTGGAGTTGCCCTATGATCTTTTGGCCCAAATTTCGAGTCGAATCATTAATGAAGTCTCGGGTGTGAATCGCGTAGTTTACGATATTTCTTCCAAGCCTCCAAGTACCATTGAGTGGGAATAGAAAAAAACTTAGTTTTTCAAAAGAGAATTAACTTTTTCTTTGATGTCTTTGTTGTTTGGATTTTCTTGCCTAAAAAATAGCAAGTAACTTTTTACCAGATTTTTGACGTTAGAATTTTCATGATGAAGTAACTGTCCGGCCAATTCTAAGAAGCTGTTGCTTCCTTCCCGATGCTTTTCCTGTAATAATAAGCTAGCTGCAGTCTCTTGTACCTGGGAGGAGGAGTCCTTAAGTGCTTCTTCAAAAATGGCTATATTTTCATTTTTAAGCTCCAGGGTTAACAGAGCCGCTGCCCGAAGATCTGGATTAGGATCGTTTAGAAATGTACGCGGATCTTTATTTTTGTCCCTTGTTTCTAATTCTATCCATACGTAGGCAGCATTGAGCCTCACCTGTGGGTCATGATCTGTTAAATAGCCTGTTACATAGACCTTCACTTTATCAGGGTCCTCGTTACCAAATTCTCGTCCTATTGTATAAGGTACCATCTCTCTTATCTCGGGTGAGGAATGTTTCGAAAAGTCAACCAAAGCATCGATCCCTTTTTTAGCTTCTAGTGTTATCAGCGGCCGTATTGCTTCATAATGAGTATCAGGATTCTTCAGGGCTTTCTTAATATATTTTTTGGCTTTTTTGCTGTCTATCTCAGCCATAGTTTGAAGAGTGTAGCTTGTTATCCATGGAAGATCCTCTTTTAAAAGAGGAATGAGGGCTTCAAATCCCTTCTGGGATTCTGCCTGAACCACAAGATAGGAAATGCGAGATTGGTCATTAACAGAGAGTTCGCCTAAAATGGGCTTAATATGCCTCCAAGCTTTCATTCCTCCTTTTTTGCTCGCTGCATAAACGGCGGCTTGTCTAATCTGAGGGTTGGGGTCATTGATGAAAGGAATAATATGTAGGAAAGCATCTTCTTCTTTTCCATCCCCCAATTCTTTGAGTACCTTTTGCTTGAGTTCAGGGCTTTGGCTGTAAGCAAGGATGGTGACTAAAGAATCTATTCCTTCGTGTGCTGCTTTTTCAGCCAAAAGGGAAGCTGCAGCCTCTCTGACTTCCGCAGAAGAGTCTTCTAAAGATGCCAGAACTTGTTCAAGAAGTTTATTTTGGCTTTCTAGCATCAATGATGCGGATGAAAGATGCCCAACGCTTTCAACCATTTTTTTTCTTATGTTTGAATTTGAATCTTTAAAAAGTAAAAGCACTCTTTCTAATCCTAAAGGATTGTTTGCTTCTCTGGTAATAATATTATGAGGGGAAACAAGATAATCGGAACTATAAGGAGATAAAGCGATCATTTTAAAAGTTTCTAAATCCCCAATCTCTCCCAAGATTTCATCTGCCGTATAACGGGCCTCTTGTTCTTGAGAAGGATCAAGATAAGACATTAATTGCGTGATCACTTGATCTCTCTGAGGATAATTTCTAAGAAAATTGATAAGTGTATCTTTTCTTGAAGAATCTTCTTGAGGAGTTTCGAGTAAAACACTGGTATAATAAAATGGATCCCCAGACGTATCCCGTTCATCATATCGGCTATCGATGGGTGTTAAGATTTCCTTATTATTTTCAAACACAGAGAGAAGTTTAAGTTGTAAGGGATCAATATAAGCTGTGACCGTTGGATTAAAAACAACAAGTTTTCCCTGATCGTAGGAAATATAAAAGGGATCTAAGATTTCTTCCCCTCTTGTTGAAGCAATCCAGATTCTATTGAGGAGCGTTCCCCCTGTTCTATCAAAAATAAACAGTTCAAAATCACCACTTCTATTGCCCAAAATAAAAATTTTATTTCCTAAAATAAAAGGGGCAGAAGCTTTGTGGTAGCCAGAAGGAAGATTTGCATCAGAAATTTCGCTTATTTTTTTAGGAGATAGAGGGGCTTGGGGGGCATCTGAGCAGCTATTTTGAATATCCGTAGGATAGGTATATTTTTGGAGTGCTGCCTGAAGTGTGGTGAGTGTTTCTATAAATTCTGGAATTTGTTTTGAAATATACACATTTTCTACTCCTCGTTTTTTTAATTCTTGAATGGCCTTTAATTGTTTTTCTCTTTGGACAAGATCTTTAGAATCATAGCAATGAACAAGTTTTAAATAAGTCCCCTTATATCCCCACCCAAAATTTTTATCTAAGGATTGGCTTTTTTTCTCATCCATGCGTCTTAAATAAGTCAGAGCCTTTTCCCAATAGGGAATGGCCAGTTGGCAGTCGGCCTCACTGGTATAAATGGCATCTGCCATACTATGATAATATTCTGACAATTCATCCGAAGTCCCTACTAATTCATAAAAGGGCTCTTCTTCGATAGGAAGGGGGAGTTGGAATTTTCCATCGGGATCCACATAGCCAGATACAAAATGAGACATTTCATTCTCCCATCGTTTTTCTTCTGCTAAAATCATAGGACTTCCTAGCTCGGGATGCTGTCGTTGAAGTCTCCTTCTAAACTCTGTTAATGCTTCTTCTTTATCTTCCACCCATCCGCTAAAGTCTCTCAGACGTTGAATACTGGCTTTTAAATCCGATTTATACCCATTGAGAACAGCGCTTTTGGATAAAAATTCTTTATCTCCTTTTAAAAGAGCAAGCTTTTCTTGGTGTACCCATGATTTTAAAGGGAGAAAAATACCTTGGTCATTGATGAGGGCATCTTGAGGGAATTTATCTTTAATCTCATAGTTAGAGGGTAGGGTGTTCCATGCTTCTTGCCACTGTCCTTGTTTTAGAAAAGATATATAGTCTTTGCGAAGTTTCGCAACACCTGTAGCTTCCTCTCGTTGCCAAATCCCATAAGAAGGGAAAGGGCAAAAAATCAGGGTCAGCCAACCTACAAAGATGTACTTATACAGACAATATCTCATCCATAGCTTTATCGGTATTTTTTCAAAAATTATTGAGTGTAGTGAGTGGGAGTAATCCTTGACATCATCTTCGCAGCATACTAAGTTTTCTTCTGGAGGTATCGTTATGAAAAAAGTGTTCTTGGCTTTTTTGGTGTATTCTTTTTTTGTCCCCAGTCAAACGTATTCAGCAACTTCGGAAGAAATCAAAAAATTTTTTGAAGACGATCAGGGTAAGCTTTTAGATTACTATTGGGTGCGTCCTCGAGAGATATATAATGAGTGGAGTAATAGCTCTCGATTTATGAAGTCATTTGTTACCGTAAGTTATCTTAAAAAGAGCCATGAATCTTTTTTAGATGGATTTAAAGAATATTTAAGTGATCAACCCCTTTCATGGAAGCATGAACTTAATTATCGAACGGTCATTCACCAAGCTTATCAAAAAGAAGTTCATCCAGTGGTTGAGGAATATGCTGTTAGAGAAAATAGTTCGAAACAACTTGAAATTGTTCATAGGCGGCTCAACTTTGTGATTGGAACTTTTGATATCAATGGACGCTATGATTATCGAGGCTATTATGTGGGAATGGTAGATGTGACATTCTGGCAGGATGTTTTTTACGATCCATGGGATCAGAGGATGTATTATCGACGATTTATCTCCAATGAAAATGATCGAAAGACGCACACAGATTACTCAGCCAATGCGGATCAGTTCTTATTTCGATTTAAAAATGACTCCATGGTGAGATCGGGTAAAATTGAAATAGTTGGGGTGCCAGGATTTAATAAGCCTGTGGCACTCTTTAATTATCAAGGAAGGGTAAAGCCTATTTCAAAAGATGCAGATATAAAAATGGATTGGGATCGAGATAAAACAACGGTGTCTTTTGACGTCATTTACCAATATGATGAAAGAGAGCTTTTTATTACCCCTCAAGGAATCGTGCAATTTTCAAAAACACTTGAAGAATTTATGGCCCCATAGTAGCTTTCGCCACTGAGTTAGGCGTGTAGCTCAGCGGTAGAGCACTGCTTTGACGTAGCAGGGGTCGGGGGTTCAATCCCCCCCGCGCCTACCATTTGACAGAGTAGACGAACCAGAAATCGCACCTGTGTCACTTCCTGAAGGCTAAGTCTTATAAAAGGAAGCTTGGGCCACCCAGTCAAATGTGCTATTGACAAGTACGTTTCATATAGTTATAATAATATATAATTATATGAAATTTAAATATTTCAAAAAATTCATGAAAAAGCCTGTTTTTACATGGCAGGAAGCCAAAGTGGTGGCTTTTCAAACTGATCCAGGTACATTAAAATTACAACTTCATCAGTGGAAAAAGGCGGGTGATATTCTTTCGCTGAAACGCGGCGTGTATGCTTTTTCAAACCAAACCATTGATCAAGTTGAGGTTGCCAAACACCTCTACGCGCCCTGCTACGTGAGTTTGGAGACGGCATTGAATTATTACGGTTTGTTGCCGGATGTGACATTTGCCATGACTCTGGTAACGACCAAGGCGACTCGAAAAATAAATACACCCGTGGGACAATTTACATATCAAAAGATTAAAAAAAGTGCTTTTCAGGGGTATGATCCACAAACGCTCATGGCTGAGCGGGAAAAAGCAGTAGTTGATTATCTTTATCTCAATCAACGTCATTTTTATGCCAAAGTAGATTTTTGGGAAACACTTAGGTGGCAACACTTGGGTGCAATTAAATTTAAAAGAGCGATGAAGTATGCAGTTTACTTTAAGTCTGGTAAACTTGATCAACTTTTAAGGAGTTTAAGATCTTATGCAAAACTTAATCAAACAACTTGAACAATTTCGATCTCAAAATCCACACACATCTGCTCAAGCCCAAGTGAATTTTACTCGGGAATATCTGCAAATTCTAATTTTAAAATCGATCTATCATTCAAATTTTGGAAAGGCGCTTTGTTTTATGGGCGGAACATGTTTACGAATCTGTTACGATTTAAAACGTTATTCGGAAGATTTGAATTTTACATTAGATCGCCCAATGAAAAATTATACATTTAATCAACTGCTGAAAGAGATTACCCGAGATTTGGAGACATCTGGTTTTAAAGTGTCATCTAGCGTGAATGCCAAAGCGATTGTTCAAAAATCTTTTTTAAAATTTAACGATGTGTTGCAGTCGCTTGGGCTTTCAGTCAGGAAGAGTGAGAAGCTGCATATTAAGCTAGAGATTGATACGCATCCGGTTCAAATTACAGATCAACAGATGGAAAGTTTCTTTATCCATAAGTTTAATGAGATTTTTCCAATATTAAAACACAAAAAAGAGACGCTTTTTGCCGGTAAACTTCTAGCCATACTCTTGCGACCCTATGTCAAGGGCCGTGATTATTATGATTTAATTTGGTACCTATCTCATCGAACTCCGATCGATATGGTGTATTTAAACAATGGGATTAGTCACGCAAATGCAACTGCAACCTCCCTTCAGAAATTTGAGACACCTCAGGAAGTTTTTCATTATCTTGGAGAGAGAATCCATCGTATTAATTCTCAAATGGTATTAAAAGATATTGGACGTTTTCTGGAAGATCCAAAAGAAGAAAAATGGATCAGTGAATATCCGCGTGTTTTTGAGCAACTACTAAAGGCATTTTAGATATTGAGCACTCTAGGTAAGGGTTTTTTTAAAACTTTCTCTTTTTTTCTTGCGTAATTCTACCAATTTTCTATAGTATTTCTCGAAGTTGACAAAAAAGGAGGTATCGTTGTTATGAAAAAAGTTCTCTATTTTTTGCCTTTATTTCTTATTTTTTCTCTAACTCCTACGTGGGCGTATAATGAAGGAGCTGTTAGGGACTTGGCTCATCAAATTGATGGGCTAGCCAACCAAATTCATGTTGAAGCTGAAAATGCGGCTCATCAAGGAACGTGGGAAGAAGAAACTGCGTTGCGTGATCTTCACGCCTTGGCACAAGAAGCAACGCATTTTCATGAACAAGTGGAAAGTTGGTATCAAGATCCAAGCCATACGCATCAAGATTATTTAGATTTGGTTCGGGCGCATGATCAAGCCCGAAGAAGTTTTTATTGGCTTCAGGCGTTTTCATACCTTCGTTATGACTTTGATCGACTAGGGTCACTCATTCAAGAACTTCAAGTGTATTATAAGGATGAAGGGCACTATGGAGATATTCAAAATATAGCTTATCAAATTGATATTACAACGGAGAGAGTACGTCTTTGGGCAGAACAAAATGCTTCCAATGGAACATGGCTAGCGCAACAAGCCCTGGCAGATCTTCAAAGATTTGCAGATCAGGCGCGTTATTACCATCAGAAAGTGCAAAATGGGTATCAAGACCCCAGGTATACTTATAATGATTACCAAAATTTATCGGCAAGCTATGATCAGTCTAGAAGAAGTTTTGCTTGGCTAAATCCCGTATCGTGGATTCAGTTTGAATTTAATCGCTTGGCGCTGATGATGAATGAATTGCGGCAGTATTATGGGGGCATTTACGACCCACGGCCGCCGCAGCCACCTCAACCGTGGCCACCTCGTAATCCCTGGCCACCACAACCACCACAGCGTCCTTGGCCTCCGGAACCTCCGAGACGTCCAGAGCCTCCTCAGCCTTGGCCACCACAACCTCCTCAACGTCCCGTTCCACCGGTACCGCCTGTGCCTCCTGTTCCACCTGTGCCTCCTCATTGGTAAAATTTTGGAGTTGAAACTATAACGGAGCTGTTATATATTACTCATGATTTATTTTTGTTTCTTATGATTAAAGTACTTCATGAGTAAAATTAGTTTGACCTTGCCTGACGGATCGAGTCTCGACTTTCAATCTGGTGTTATAGGTTCAGAAGTCCTCAAAAAATTAGGCGCTGGCCTTGCCAAAGATGCCATCGCCATTAAAATTGATGACCATGCCATCATTGATTTGATGACCCCTATAGAAAAAAATTGCCAGATCAAAGTCTTAACAGAAAAAGATTCGGAGTCCCTAGAGGTTTTACGCCATTCTACAGCTCACATTATGAGTGAAGCAGTCCAATCTTTATTCAAAGGGGTCAAGGTCACCATAGGGCCTGCCACAGAACAAGGTTTTTATTATGATTATGATTATGACAAAACCTTTACGCCGGAAGATTTGGCCAAAATTGAAAATAAAATGAGTGAGATTATTCAGGCCAAACGTGCTTTTTGTCGAACACTTGTTCCTAAAAAAGAAGCCAGGGAAAAATTTAAAAAAATGCATGAGGATTATAAGATTGAAATTTTAGAAGGCATTCCCGATGAAAAGGTCAGTCTCTATCAACAAGGGGAGTGGGTGGATTTGTGCCGGGGGCCCCATGTTCCACACACAGGATGGGTAAGAGCGTTTAAGCTTTTATCGGTAGCAGGTGCTTACTGGCGGGGAGATGAAAAAAATAAAATGCTTCAAAGAATTTATGGGACATCCTTCTTTTCCAAGAAAGATTTGGAAAGCCATGTACATCAATTAGAAGAAGCCCAAAAGCGAGATCACAGAAAGCTGGGACGAGAGCTTGATCTTTTTAGTTTTCATGAAGAGTCTCCTGCGAGTCCTTTTTTCCATCCCAAGGGACAAAAAGTATATGAGCTTTTGGTCGATTTTTGGAAAAAGGAGCATACGAATGCCGGATATCAAATTGTGAAAACTCCTTTTATTTTAAGCGATGAGCTTTGGAGAAGGAGTGGCCATTACGAACATTACAAAGAAAATATGTACTTTGTAAAAATTGACGAAAAAGATTTTGCGGTAAAACCCATGAATTGTCCTGGCCATATTTTAATTTACAATACTCAAAAGCATTCTTACCGTGATTTGCCTTTGCGAATGGCTGAAATTGGGCAGGTGCACCGTCATGAACGTTCAGGAGTGACTCATGGGCTCTTGCGTGTGAGAACTTTTTCCATTGATGATGCTCATATTTTTTGTGCTGAAGAACAAATTGAAGAAGAAGTGGCAAGAGTCATTCATTTGCTTATTTCGGTATATCAAAAATTTGGATTTCAAGAATTTAAAATTGAGCTTTCTACGCGTCCTAAAGACTCTATTGGCAGTGAAGAGATTTGGAATAAAGCAACTTCAGGACTTCAAAATGCACTGACGCATCTTAAGCTTTCCTATCAGCTCAACCCTGGCGAAGGAGCCTTTTATGGTCCTAAAATTGATTTTCATGTGAAAGACAGTATTGGGCGAACGTGGCAGTGCGGGACCGTTCAACTTGATTTTTCCATGCCCGAGCGTTTTCATTTAAATTATGTGGGGGCCGATAGTAAAGAGCACAGACCAGTTATGATTCATCGAGCTATCTTTGGGTCTGTGGAGCGCTTCTTAGGAATTTTGATTGAACACTATGCAGGGGCTTTCCCTGTTTGGTTAGCGCCCGTACAAGTAATTATTTTAAATGTGACCGATAACCAAAAAGAGTATGCTCAAAAAGTATATGAAAAATTACACGAAGCTCAAGTACGTGTGGCGTTGGATAGTCGAAATGAAAAATTAGGTTTTAAAATTCGAGAAGCCCAACTTCAAAAAATTCCGTACATGGGGGTGATTGGAGATAAAGAAGTCCAATCCCAAACACTATCTATTCGTCAAAGAAGTGGAGAAAGTTTATCTCCCATGACGGTAGATCAATTCATAACAGCCGTAAAGGCACAGGAGGTGAATTATCGCTAGAGAACCACGCAAAAATCGATCGATTTTTGCACAGCAAGTGAGGGTGATTAATGAAGATGGACAACAAGTGGGGGTTTTGCCGATCAAAGAAGCTTTGAGTCTTGCAGAATCTCATGGATTAGATCTGGTTGAGATTGCTCCCCAAGCTAAACCACCTGTATGTAAAATCATTGATTATGGGAAATACATGTATGAGCTCAAAAAGGAACAACAGCGGGCTAAGAAAAAACAAGTGATCATCAAGCTTCATGAAATTAAATTTGGGATTATGACGGATGACCATGATATGGACCATAAGATGAGAAAGATCGAAGAATTTCTAGCAGAAGGGGATAAAGTGAAACTCACCGTCATGTTTCGAGGGCGAGAATTAGAACATAAAGAACTGGGTAAAATAGTTCTTGACAAAGTGGTCCAAAAACTTAAGGATATTGCGGTTGTAGAGCAATTACTTAAATTAGAAGGGCGAGCCCTTTTTACAGTGGTAACGCCCCAAAAGATTGCAGCCGTGGCTGTCAAACGAAAGTGAGCATGGGTAAATTAAAGACAAAAAGTGGTCTTAAAAAACGTTTTCGGTTTACCAAAAAAGGAAAGATTAAGCGTAAAAAAAATAATTTACGGCATCTTTTAACAACCGCTAAATCGTCTAAAAGAAAACGTCATTTAAGACAGGGCACCTATGTAAGCGATGCCGATGCTCATCGCATTCGGCGCATGATGCCTTACGGCTAGGAGATTTTAGGTTATGCCAAGAGTAAAAGGCGGATATAAAGCCCGCCGCAGACGAAATAAAATTCTGAAATTTGCCAAGGGAGCCTATGGGCGGAGAAAGTCTAATATCCGACGGGCTTCTGAAAGCGTAGAACGCGCTTGGGTATTTGCGTATCGCGATCGTAAAGTGCGGAAACGTGCGTTTCGAAAATTATGGATTATTCGCATTAACGCAGCTGTTCGCCCTTTAAATATTTCCTATAGCCAATTTATGTCCAAATTGAAAAAGGCCAATATTGGATTAAATCGAAAAACGTTGGCTCAATTGGCCGTGCAAGATCCTCAAGCATTTCAAACGATTGTTCAAAAAGTGCAAGCTGCTGCCTAAATGCTTGATGGTCTCCCAAAAGAATTAAAAGAGAAATTAAAACAAATAGAACAAGAAGCCTTTTTGGAGCTTTCTTCTCAGTCCTTTGATGAAAAAAGCTTGGAAGATTTTCGAATTCGTTATTTAGGACGGAATGGAAAGCTCACACAGATTTTAAAAGATATTGGGGCTTTATCTCCTCAAGATCGTCCTACGCTGGGGCAGCTTGCAAACACAGTTAAAGGTACTCTCACGCAAAAGATTTCTGAATTATCCGATACCCTCAAAAAATCTCAAAGAGAAAAGCTTCTTCAAGAAACACAGATAGATATTACCTTGCCGGGCAGGCCTTCTTATAGCGGATCTTTTCATCCTATTTTAAAAACTATGGATGATATTGTGGATATTTTTAAACGATATGGATTTCAAGTAGCCGAAGGACCTGAAATCGAATCAGATTATTATAATTTTGAGGCTTTAAATATTCCTAAAAATCATCCAGCCAGGGATATGCAAGATACATTTTATATTTCAGAAGATGTTGTGCTTCGCACACATACATCTCCTGTTCAAATTCGAGTCATGGAAAAATTTAAACCACCGCTTCGTGTGATAGTTCCTGGAACTGTCTATCGTCATGATGCAGATACTTCCCATAGTCCCATGTTCCATCAAGTGGAAGGGTTGCTCGTGGATGAGGCTGTTTCTTTTGCGCATTTGAAAGGGATTTTAACCTATTTTGTACATGAACTTTTTTCATCTGAAACTCAAGTTCGATTTCGCCCCAGTTATTTTCCATTTACAGAGCCCAGCGCAGAACTCGATATTGGCTGTATCTTTTGTTTAGGCAAAGGATGTCGCGTGTGCAAACACAGCGGGTGGCTGGAAGTGGCAGGGTGTGGGATGGTACACCCAGCTGTCTTTGAAGCAGTCAAATATGACACCGAAAAAATTTCTGGATTTGCTTTTGGCATGGGCGTAGAGCGTTTGACCATGCTTAGATACCACATTGATGATATCCGTTTATTTTATGAAAATGATTTACGATTTTTGGAGCAATTCTCATGAAACTTTCTTCTTCGTGGCTGAGCCGCTATATACCACTCCCAAAAAATTTAGATTCTCTTTTAGAAAAATTAACACAAAGAGGATTTGAAGTTGAATCTGTGCAAAAAAGAAATATGGATACTTCTTTTTTGCGTGTGGCCCAAATTATTGAAAGCAAAAAACATCCCAATGCAGATCGGCTGTCTTTGTGCCTGGTTAAGACTCAAGAAGGAGAATATTCTATTGTGTGCGGAGCCAAAAATTACAAAGATGGAAATAAAGTAGTTTTGGCTCTCCCGGGGGCAGAGTTAAAGGGAGACCTTAAAATTAAGGAAAGCGTCATTCGCGGGGAACGTTCTCAAGGAATGCTGTGTTCAGAGTCAGAATTGGGATTTCAAGAAGAGTCCGAGGGAATTTTAATTCTTCCTTCAGATACGCTGCTTCAAGCTGATATTAAAAAAGTGTTGAGAGTGGGAGAGCTTACCTGTGAGCTCAATATTACCCCCAATCGTCCGGATTGCATGAGTTTCTTAGGGGTGGCCAGGGAACTTTCAGCCATTCTTAGAAAAAAAGTGTCCATCCCACGCACCCTACTTAAAGAGGGGAAACAGCGCATTCAAGAAAAGGTAAAAATAAAACTTCATGCCCCTAAACAATGCCCACGATATAGAGCCAGGCTCATTGAAGATGTGAAGATAGGGCCCTCGCCTGAATGGCTCAAAACAGCTTTGGAATCTATTGGCCAGCGTTCTATTAATAATGTGGTGGATGTCACCAATTTTGTATTGATGGAATGGGGGCAACCTCTTCACGCCTTTGATTTTAATAAAATTTCAGACTCTACAATTGTGGTTCGAACAGCCAAACCTCAAGAAAAAATAAAAACTTTAGATGGAGGGGAGTATACGTTATCCAGCGAGGATCTTTTGATTTGTGATTCTCAAAAGCCCATTGCTTTGGCAGGTATCATGGGAGGAGCTTTTTCAGAAGTGTCTGAGTTTACAACGCATGTTTTATTGGAAAGTGCTTATTTTGATCCCTCTACGATTCGAAAAACATCTAAAAAAGTGGGGCTGAGTTCCGAATCTTCTAAACGATTTGAGCGTGGCGTTGATATTTTAGGAGTGGAAAAAGCGCTCGATCGCGCAGCCAAGCTCATGAGTGAAGTAGCAGGAGGAACGATTGCAAAAGGATTCATAGATCTTTACCCCAAAAAATTTTCTAAACGCGTAGTCACCTTACGGAAAAATCGTCTTGAGCAATACTTAGGATATCCGCTATCGTTTGCTCAGGTCAAAGCCGATCTTCAAGCGTTAGGATTTAAACTTAAAAAAACAAATGCTTTAAAATCAAGCTTTGAAGTGCCGTCTCATCGTGTCGATGTATCTCATGAAGTAGATTTAATTGAAGAAGTAGCGCGAAGTGAAGGATATCAAAAAATTCCAACGCAGGAGTTAACAGGTTCTATTCATTTGGAGCAGTCGATTGAGAAAGATACCTCTTTAACTGCTAAAGTAAAATCCGCTTTGGATGGATCTGGGCTTACAGAAGTGATTAATTATAGTTTTTATTCTCCTACAGACTTAGAAAAAATACATTGGAAAGAAAAAGTAACTCACATCCAAAATCCCTTAGGAGAAGATTTTTCAGTGATGCGGCCAAGCCTTATTCCGTCTTTGCTCAAAAATTTAAAATTTAATTTGGATCAACAACGCTCTCGTGTGCGTATTTTTGAGCTCAGAAATGTCTATCAGAGTAAAGAAACTAAAATTCTATCAGGCTTGATTTCGGGTCCTCGGTATCCCACGCATTGGAATTTAAAAAACCCAGAAGTAGATTTTTATGATGTTAAGGCCATTGTAAACTCAGTTCTTCAAGCATTAGGTGCGCGTTTTAGTGATTCTGTGGAAGAGCAGGTTCCTAATCCTATTTTTCAGTCTAATTTATCCGCAGAAATTAAGGAGGCGGGAAAATCTTTATGTCGTTTTGGGAAAATACACCCACAGCTTCAAGAAGCGTTTGATTTAAAGCAAACCGCTTACCTTTTTGAATTAAATTTTCATATATTTGAAAAGGAATATCAGGAAAAGGAAAAAAATATTTTTAAGCTCCTCCCAAAATATCCTTTTGTAAAACGAGATTTGTCTTTGCTGATCCCCCTTCATAAAAAGATTACCCATAAACTTCTGTGTGAGGTTTTCCTTAAAGAAGGGGGCCCTTTGGTGAAGAATGTCGAGCTTTTTGATGTATATCAAGGAGAGGCCATCCCAGAAGGCCACACAAGTTATGCCTATGCTTTAACTTATGGTTCAGATGAACGCACACTGACAGATGTAGAAGTAAGTAAGGTTCATGAAAATTTATGTCACTTTTTAGAGAGCAAGTGGCAGGTTAAAATTCGGTAATCCCTCATTTTTGGGTTCATACGATTATTACAATTGACAAGCTATGGGGGCTTTGCTACTCTTTTCTTAGTATTATTAAGGAGTTGCGTAGCATGCAAGTTGATATCTTAAAAGGGGGCGCTCAGTATGACAAAGGCTGATTTAATTGAAAATGTGTATGAAAAAGTAGGCTTTTCAAAAAAAGATTCTTCAGATCTTGTGGAGCTTATTTTTGATATGATTAAAGAGTGTTTGTCACGCAGTGAAAAGATTAAGGTTTCTGGATTTGGAAACTTTATTGTGCGCCAAAAAAGATCGCGAAAAGGGCGTAATCCTCAAACTGGAGAAACAATTGAAATTTCAGCTAGAAAAGTACTCACATTTCGTCCCAGTCATGTATTAAAAGCGCAACTAAACCCCAATAGGAAATCATGAGAAAAGATTTTTCTAATCCGCCCATTCCTGATCGTATGTACTTTAAGATTGGAGAAGTATGTAAAATTACAGGGATTAAACCTTATGTGTTGCGATATTGGGAAACAGAATTTGATTTAATTTCCCCTGAAAAATCCAAAGCCAATCAAAGAGTCTATCAAAGAAGAGATATCGAAAGTGTTTTACTTATCAAACAACTTTTATGGAGTGAACGCTATAGCATAGAAGGGGCACGTCAAAAATTAAAAGAGTTAAAACGAGAACAGCGCTCAAAGCGTCTTTCTGAAACCAAATCCGAAGCTACTCTCAAACTCACAAAAGTAAAACAAGAACTCAAAGACCTTATCCGCTTTATTCGTTCCAATTAAAAAGTATTTCCATGAAAATTGCTTTGGTATTTCATAGATTTAAAAAAATATATGGAATATATCTTAACTTAATACATGTCGGGGTGTGGCTCAGCCTGGACTAGAGCACTCGCTTGGGGTGTGAGAGATCGGAGGTTCAAATCCTCTCACCCCGACCAAACCTTAGAATACCCGAACCGCATTTTTACAACTGTTTCAAATCTTTTTCAATTCGATTCAATATTTCTTGAAAACTCGGACGATTCTTAAAATACAAACTTACCGAACGATTGTATTCTTTCTGAAATAGAGATCTGTCGGCAGGCTCCCTCAATTTGAAAGCACCGCTGTTTGCGACTTTGGTGTCATCCCCACCAAACCGTTCTTTCTTGAATGACTCGTATTCCGGGGTACCAATGAATTTCTGTACATCGGGGCGGTCAATCAGTTGATAGACATCGTAATAGTGCCTGATTAAATTTGCAGGTAAGCTCGCGCTACCTTTTCCCTCTTTGTAAAGACGAAACTTCCTAACAATCGCTTGAAGCTTTTCGACGAAGGTATACTTCGGTTCGTAACAAAGAACGCAGAGTGCTCGATTATCTGTAAAGCCCTCGGAGTTTGTGGCAGTCGCTTTTTCATAAGCCCATGAAGTAATGTCGCAGGGTTGATTTGGAGCAGTTTTATCAAAACCCACTTCGAGCAGGACTCCTTCTTTCATGCCTTCGGGAGTTGGGAAGTGAGATTCATAAAACAGTCGAATTCCGCCACTTCGATATTTTAGAAAGTCATCGAAAACAGTGTCCCGCTTTACATCGACGATGCCATGGATTGTTCCAGCAAGATGTTGCGTTAGCCAGTCGAAATACTTCAATCGGGACTGACGATGTTTAGGGTCGTCATGATTTTTTAAAGTGAACACTTTGAAACCATTCTTTTTCTCGTCAGGTTCAATTTTAATATCGATGTCTTCAGAAAATCTGTAGATGCAGCCATATCCTTTTGAGAGAGAGGTACCGCCTTTGAGATGGAACGTAAGTCCCAGATTCTTCAGTCCCCATAAGACGTGCATAAGCCAGTAGTCCTTTTCAACTAGCGCTGGGTTTTCAATTTTTTGTTCAGCTGCGGTAATTTCGAGTAGGTCTTTGAACTCTCTGGATTCGTGAAGAAATGGCATTATGCGCTCTCAGTCATAAGTTCAGAAAATAATTTCTGGCTGAAAACAGTTCCGTAGTGATCGAGATTATATTTCAAGCGTTTCAAATTGAATTCGCGAAGTTTTCGTTTGAGTTGCCAAACGACTTCATCTCTATTCTCGGCGAGTTGATTTAAGCGATTCATGAGCTCGACGACTAGAAATTCAACAGTCAATTTTTTTGGAGCTTCCCGCCAGCGATGAAAAGTATAAGTTCGCCAACCGAGTTTAAAAGTTCCGACACGTTTGCGATTGAAAACAAAAGTCTGATTGTAGAGCTGTGTTGTCCCCAAACTTAGTGCGTTGAAATTGTTGAAGCTATAGACCACGAAATGGTCGTCCTTAAGGAAGCTCTGGATAAGAGATCGTTCGTCGGGTGGCGCCTCCCCGAAGGAAGTGCTTTTGGGGGCAGCGTAAAGTCCATGAGCAAGTTTCTTTAGGACCCCAGCGGCGACCATTGTAGCCAGGTGACGATCGACATTTGAGGTATTGGCCTCAAAATCAGTACGACGGTAAACCTGTCCAGGTACCAATTTTGATTTTAGATGTTCTAGGATTTGTCCGTGTCGCATGGCTGTCTCCTATATTTAGTATAGGAGATACACCTCAAAATGTCAATATTATTAGTAAAAAAACATGTAAATTATATTATAACTACATGAAATAACAATTAAAAAATGACTTCGTTGGCTTGACCACTGCCAGTTATTTATCTGATGTTGGATTGAGTGATTTGAGTCGCTCAAGAAGGGGAGCGTAGTCTTGAAGTTTTTCAGTGCATTCTTTCGGTGTAAAATGGCAAATAGTATAACAATAGGGCCACATTTTTTTATCATAATCACTGCATTTTTGAGAAAGTTCAGTGTCAGGTTCCCAAACTTTTAAATCTACTCGCCAGTGTCCCAGATAATCACGGTCTCTTCGGGCAGCAAGATAGTAAGCATTATCAACACATTTGCGTTGTTTTGCAAGTCTTCCCAGTTCTGGTTCCATCTCTTTTGCTTTTCTTCTCATCACAGGATCATAGGGATGTTTAACATATTCCCAGTGTTGTTTATCCATGTCTTTATATTGCTGATCCATTTTCTCGTAGTCCAATTTTAGTTTCTCGGCCAGTTCTGAGCAGGCTGTCACAGGGCCAGGATAAATATCGAGAGCCAGCGTTGGCTTAGGATCTAGGGGTTGTTCTTTAAAATCTAAATAAGGATTTTTAACACTAGAGTTTAATTCATCTAAATATTTTTGACAGGAATCTTCTAGAATATCACAATAATCAGGACACTGGCTGGCTTGAAATTTATAATTTTCTAGACCACGCGTATATTTGTCTTTACACCATTGGATCTGTTGTTTTTTCTTTTCTTCCGTATATTCTCCTTCATAATTAGGAATGCTTTGAACCCAAGATGGGACCTGACTTAGACGAATGGAAAAACAATTTCTTTGGTTTTCGAGATAGGCTTCTTTTTGTTTAAAAACTTTATATTCTTTATCTTTTATTTTAAATTCTTCTGGAGTTTTGGATTTGTACATCGCGTTCCAATAGGTGTCTCCTTGAGAGTGAAATTTGTTAGATTCTTTTCCATAGAGGCTATAGAGATCATGGATGGTTGCATCTAGTTTTCGACACGTTTGCTTGGCAGGAGTATCCCCAGGAAAATCACCCTGAAAGATCTGGGGAGATACTGGAGGCTGAGGCTCCTCTTGCGGTCGGGATTCTGATACAGGTTCTAGGGGAAGAAGAGAAGTATCTAGGGGTTTTAGCTCAGGGTCTTGATCTTTAATGACGGTGGCAGTTGTTCCAGGAGGAACTTCTGTTTCTTTTTTACCCTTGGGGGCCATGGTGACTTTTTTCCCAGAGCTTGCTTCAATGACACACAAATGAGTCGTCGTGCTATCTGAAAGATATTGAATATAGTAGGTTGTTCCTCGAACTCCGATAACTGTATTTTCTGTTTGGATTTCATGGATGTCTTGAGAAGAAAGGTTTTGGATCATCACCTTAATCCATCCAGACAGGAGTTTTGCTAAGAATTTATTTTTTTGATTTAAAAAAGTTTCGGTGATTAAAAAAGAGCTATTTTCATAAATAATGATTTGTGTTTTTCTACCTTGAGGATCTAATTCATCCAGAGCAACCTCAACTAATCCTTGGGGCCCTACGATAAGAGTTTGACCTAATTGAAGCGGGGAGTTAATGAAAACTGGAGCTTGGGTACCTTGAACTTGAATAAAGTTTTGAGAACCTAGGTTCCGAACAATGGTTCCTATACTGAGTATGGAAGGTACCTGAGGCGTAACCATAGGAGCTTTAGGTTTAAAAAGAGAGACTTTTAAGAGAAGAAATAAGAGGATTAATGCTCCAAGGCCCATCAAAAAATGTTTTGGCTGTAGCATGAAATAAAATGAAAATTTCACCTCAATTATATGTTAAGTGAATATCAAGCTGCAACTCAAAACGTAGGATGGATTGATTTATCCGACCACTGCCTGATTGAAATTCAAGGCGTGGAAGCAAGACAGTTTCTAAATGGAATTTTAACAAATGCCATTAAGACGCTTTTGCATGGAAAAGGGTGCTATACCTGCCTTTGCACACCCAAGGGAAAAATTTTGGCTGATTTATTTTGTTATGCTACGGACACTCAGTTTAAACTTGAGTGCTATCAAAATTTAAAAGACAAAATTTTAGAACTTTTGAGACGTTATATTATTATTCAAAAAGTCCACCTTCAAGACATGTCTCAAGAATGGGGTGGGGTAGGGGTTTTAGGGCTAAAGAGCCCTTCTTTTGTTCAAAAACATTTCCCTTCATTTTCTCATACAAGTCATCTGGGCCATAGCTGGATATCCAATGTTTGGGTTATTTATAAGCCTCAATGGGGATATTCTTGCTTTGAATTTTGGATGAAGAAAGATTTACTTTCATCTTTTCGAGAAAAAATGTCCTTGCCCCTCATTTCCAAAGAAGATCAAGAAGTATTGCGTGTGGAGTCCAAAACTCCTCTTTATGGAGTCGACATGAGTGAAAATACCATTCCTCAAGAAGCCAATTTACATGAAGCCCTAAATTTTAAAAAAGGGTGTTACATTGGCCAAGAAACGATTGCGAGACTTCAAAATTTGGGCCACGTGAATAAGCAACTTGTTTTATTAAAAATAGATGGGAATGAAGAAGTTCCAAAAGAATCAAAAATTGTTACTTTACAAGGCGAAGAAATTGGCCATGTTACAAGTCAGTGTTTATCGGACAAATACAAGAGTCGCATTGCCCTGGGATATATCAAATATGCGTATTTAAAAGTTCCATGCCCTTTTTATATAGACCAGCGTCCGTGTTGGATAATGGATTAAACTGAAAAGGAAGAGCCACAGCCGCAGCTGCCTGTAGCTTTTGGATTTTGAACTGAAAATCCAGCTCCTGTGAGGCCATCTACATAATCTACTGTGGATCCATTGATTAAAAGAAGACTTTGAAGATCTATGATGACTTGGGCTTCATCTTTTTCAAAAACTTGGTCTTCAGGGGCTTTATCATCAAATTTAAATCCATAAGAATAGCCTGAACAGCCACCCCCTTGGACATAAATCCGCAGATACTTGCCTTTGGCTTCTGGAAGTCTTTCAGAAAAATCCTTAATTTTACGAACAGCGTTTTCTGTTAGTAAAAGAGTAGCTCCTTTGGGAGCCTCTGGTTTTACACTGCCTAATTGTACAAATGTCATTTTGACCTCCTTTATTCATTATATAAGATAGGGCGTTGATATTCAATTTTCAAGCCCATTGATTTTGGAGGGCCTTTCCCTATGGCCCTAATACTTTACATAATATTCATTATCAGACGCTTTAGGCCATTGTCCCCTTAAGATGAGGGAATCAGATAAAATGGGTCTACTACGTGTATGACCGATAAATCAGTAAAGAGAAATAGCTTCTCGCTCATAAATACAGGGCGTGCTGTCATCCCAGAGTCCGTATTATAGCGCCAAATCTCAGCCCCGTTTTCAATGGATAAGCTATACACATAGTTTTCTGAGCTCCCTAAAATGAGCTGGTCTTCAACCACAATGGGAAGTGTTGGGATCCCAGAAGAAAGCTTCACATCCCATAGCTTAGCCCCTGTATTTCGATTTAAACAAAAGACAACGCCTGAGCTACTTGTCACATACACGGCCTTGTCATTTGCAGCGATACCATTGACATCCCAATTTTTATATTTCCACTTGATGGCTCCAGAAGCCAGCTGCAACGAATAGACGTTGCCATCGTAGGTGGCCACAATAATATCTTTTGAACTCACCAGAGGGGTAACATCCACGTCGTTAAATTTATCGTCCTCTGTCAACCTTTTAAACCAAATAACATTCCCATTAAAAGCATTGAACGCATAAAAGTAACCATCGGAAAATCCAATAAATATTTTACCATCTTGATAGACAGGAGAAGAGCTTCCTCGGACAGATATTTTTTGAATATATCCTTTGTTATAATACCATACCCATTCACCCGTTTGAGATTTTAAAGCGTACAGCGTATTTTGTGTGGTTGAAAAATAAACAATACCACCGACGACAAGGGGTGTAGATAAAATCTCTGCTTTGGCATTATAAGACCAAAGGGTTTTGCCCGTTTCACTATCTAGGCAATAAAAGAATCCATCATTAGCACCAAAATACACTTTTCGATCAAAATAAGCAGCCCCCCCTTCTACACCGCTCTTAATGGATTTTGTCCAGATGACTTGACCCGATTTTTTTTGGAGCGCAAAAAACTTTTCATAAACAGACCCTTGATAAATGACATCTCCAATGACCAAAGGTGAAGCCCTTTCTACAGGCGGGTGAAGTTTTGTGAGAATAGAAGCTTGAGGTTTTACAACTGCAAACACCAAATTTTTCTTAGGACTATTTCCTGATGCACTTTTTTCTAGTTTTGGAAAAACACTGCTGCATCCACTGACACCCAAAAGGATCAAAATACAGCCAAAAACCAATCGCACTCTCGTTCTCGTTTTCATGGGTGTGGGTGGGCTACAAGTTCTGCAAAGGCTCGTCCTTGATCTGCATAGGGAGTATTGGGAAATTCATCAGACACTCTTAAATAGGCTTCTTTGGCGGCTTCAGGTTGTTTTTGTTTTTCATAGCAGCGCCCTATTCCAAAATAGGCTGAAGAAAGCCAAAAGGCATTGGGACGATACCCAAAGGTCCAAAGCAAAAATCGTTGTTTTTGATACGCAGTAATGTGATTAAACCACTCAATCGCCTTCTCAGATTGGCCTAAAAGCTCATTCATATACCCCAGGTTATATAAGACTAAGATTTTATAAAATTTACTTTTTGAAAGTTCTAAGGCCTTTTCATATTGAGTCAAAGCTTCTGGATAGTGTTTTTGTTCTGAAAAAATATCTCCTAGTTTTAAAAAGCCTAAAAAAGCGGCCTGAGATTTTGGAAATTTTTGAGTGACCGATTGAACTTGAACGATTTCTTGATTTAGTTCTTTTAAAGTGTCGATATTTTTATCTTTTATCTTCTTGGATTCTACTTCCACTCTTTTTTTATCAAGATTTTTTTCTGCAGTATAAAAACCACTTAAAGCTTTTTCTTCTTTTTGGTTGGAAAAATGACTTCCCACAGTCCATAAGGCCAGGCCCCCAAAAAGAATGGCAAAAATGATGACCACAGAGCGAACGTGATCTTCGACCCAGTGGTACCCTTCCCTGAGCTCAGCCAAAACAACATCGGGCCTTTTTAAGCCTTTTCGATCTAAATGTGGTTGTGTCATATGTTGAAAATAATTGTTATAAAGTTCATAAGTATTTGTCAATTGAATGTTACTTTGGTATACTATTTAAGTATGCGAAAAACCTATCTCTTTTGGGTTCTTCTCGTAGTCTTCTTAAGTGCCCCTTTCCAGCTCTTGGCTCAGGCGGATAAAACAGATATTTACGAAGATGCTTCTGCCTATGGATACGATATTAAGCAATCTCAAGAAGATGAGATTTTCTTCTATGAGTCTCGCTTTGTAGATCTTGGGCTTCATTTGGGAGGAAGAACCTTTACCGGAGGTTTGGGGCAGCTTTTTGGGACCGGATTTAGTGCGGGAGCTTTTTTAACCTACTTTTTTACACGCCAATTTGCAGGTGAATTTACGGTGAATGATAGCTTTCATCAATTTTTAATCGATGGGAGATCGGGCTGGGCTACCCTTCTCGATATCTTGGGACGTGCCAAATACTATTTTATTTCTGAGGGGTATTCCAAAGCGCTTCTTTTTGCCAATCCCTATCTTTTTGTGGGAGGCGGACTTTTTATTCGTACCAAATGGCTCAATGATGTTCCTGCTGGAACAACAGACCAAGGTCCAGGATTTGATTTTGGAGGAGGCTTTGAAATCCCTATCAAAGCCAGGCAAGTTTTCATGGGTGTCCAAGGCTCTTATCAGCTTATTTTCTTTCAAGATGAAAGCTCCAAAACTTCCCGAGGGACCCCTCTCAATGGGGATGCTATTAATTTTGCCCTAACCCTCACCTATAGTTTTTAAACACCAAAGAGCACATAGTTCATTAGGGTAGACTAAAAACATTTGTCAAGCTTGTAAAAAAGTAACTTGCAATATTTTGCAAGTTATTGTATCATTCCTAAGTGAGGCGTGAATATAAGGCCAATCTTATGGTGAATGGGCGACAATTCCACAGAGTAATAATAGATACTCATTATGAGAAAAAACATGCGGACGCTATTAATGACAAACTCATTTTGGAATTGCTGGAACTCTTAGATCACCAAGAATTCAGGCCCCAAGATATCGATGAAGAAGGATTTGAATATTACGTCATTTATCATATGTACCATAAAGGAAAACCATATCGGCTGATCTGGCTTCTTCATCCCGAAGAAAATTATATTGGAGTTATAAACGCTTTTAGGAGGAAATAAAAAATGACCAAATTCCCAAAATCGGAAAAGATAAAAGTACAGTTAAA
>JAHFEZ010000015.1:16659-19818 GCA_023248265.1 Deltaproteobacteria bacterium | reverse complement strand
ATATTTAGTTGTAAGTCCTACAGAAAAACTTTGTCCAAAAATTTTTGACCCTGCAAGATGAAAGGCATTGATGATTTCCCTATTCTCCTCACTTCCTCTTATTTTTCGAGTATATCCAAACCCTGCCGCCAAAAAATCATTCGTGGTATCTAAAATAGAAGCATTATAGACCCACGTGTGAGAAGGGGCATAAAAAGATTGTGCTTCAATCGAATATTTTTGGTTAAAAGCAAACGCAGCAGGATTATAATAGATAGATTCATTGAGGCCTACCGTTCCCCGAAGAGCTCCAGAAAGTGCAATGCCCCGAGTCCCTTCAAATTCTTGAGCAAAGGCCGCTGTTGCCCACACAAAAACAAGGCTACTTAAAATTGTTTTTTTCATAGGCTTCATATATATATTGGGGGCATCATAATCCTGAAATTAGCACTTTACAACGCTTACTTTCTTAGTTAAGTTACCCCTCTTATTATGGACGCAAAAAACATCAAAATATTTAGAAAATTACTCGATGATCAGCTCACTGCTTTGATTAAAGAAGCATCAGAAACGGTAGAGGGAATGTCTGATGAAAAAGAGCGAGAAAATTTTCCAGATACAACCGATCGAGCTTCTGCGGAATCTGATCGCAATTTTTTGCTTCGCATTCGAGAACGCGAGCGTTTTCTTATCTTAAAAATTAAAGAAGCCTTAAAACGCGTTGAGGAGGGGACTTTCGGAGTTTGTGAGTCCTGCGGAGGAAAAATTTCAATTGCTCGTTTAAAAGCACGCCCCGTTACTACTTTTTGCATTGAATGTAAAACAGAAGCTGAGCAACAAGAAAAATCAGATCAGGTATGAAAAAAATTAGGAAGGCGGTTCTTCCAGTAGCAGGACTGGGAACGCGTTTTCTTCCGGCCACCAAAACAGTTCCCAAAGAAATGTTTCCTATTGTGGACAAACCTTCCATTCAATATATCGTTGAAGAAGCAGTCCAAAGTGGCATTGAACAAATTATTTTTGTAAACGCACGGGGGAAAGAAGCAATTGAAGATTACTTTCTCAAAGACCACCCCCAGGGAAAACTTCTGGCAGAAGTTCAAGCCTTAGCAAAATTAGCCAGCATTGTCACCGTCCGTCAAAAAAAACCCTTGGGCTTGGGCCATGCCATCTTGTGCGCCAAAGATTTGGTGGGCAACGAACCTTTTGCCGTGTTACTGGGAGATGATCTTGTGGACGCATCCACCCCTTGTATTCGCCAACTCATGAGAATCTTCGAAGAAGAAAAGTCTTCCGTCATTGCGTTAATGAACGTAGAAAAAAATCAAACTCCCCTCTATGGAATTGCCGATGCTTCCCAAAGAAAAACAAACCCAAGAGTATATGATATCAAAACGCTCGTTGAAAAACCCCCACAAGAAAAAGCTCCTTCCACCTTAGCCATTATCGGCCGCTATGTTTTAACCCCTGAAATCTTTCCCATTCTTGAAGATTTATCTGTGGGCCAAGGTGGCGAAATTCAACTCACCGATGCTCTTGTAAAGTTAGCAATGGTACAAAAAGTTTTGGGCTACCAATACGAGGGGCTTCGATTCGATGCAGGAGATAAATTTGGATTTTTGGAGGCAAATATTTATTATGCCTTGAAGCGCCCGGAGTTTAGAGATAGGCTGATTCAAGCACTTAAACGCCTAGAGTTATGAAACAAGTTATTATATCCCTCCTTCTTTTTTGGCCGGTGGCTGCCTCCGCCTTTCTTCTTCCAGCTAAAACTATTTTACAAAATAACGTTGCCTCTCGAAAATTTTTAAAGGAGATAGAACTAACACAAACGCTTCATTTTTTAGAAGGGTTCTACTCTCCGCATGCTTTTGATTGCGAAGAAACCATTTATGTTTCTGCAACATTAAGCGCTTTAAGATTTGACTACACCTGCCAAGGCTTTGTCTATACCGTGCTTAGAGCGGCAAAGACCACAAAGATCATTTATAATAAAACCATTGAATCTCGCCCCAATACTCCTTTAAGTAGTTGGCCTGCTCTTTTTTTCACAACCGATTTTCCTTCGCTCATTCAAAGCTTAACCTATAACGAATTTATTTCTGCCGAAGAAAAAGAGCAAGCCACCACTCCAGATAAGCCTGCTCCAGAAAAAGACTGGAATATAGAAGGAGCCATTTCTTTGGTACGCTTAGGGAAAATTGAAAAATCAACCTCTCAAAAACTAGAAAAAAATGTGACACTCCTTTTATCTTCCCCCAAGGGTTCTCAAAAAATTTGGTTTGAAAAAGACTTATTCGTGCCCCAAAAAATGGAGCAAGGGGGACGACTCTTTTCTTTCCAAAATTATCGAGAACTCCCTATCTCGACCTTTGGAAAAACATTCTTTCGTTATCCCCAAAAAATAGTCTTACAAGAAGGGGAAGCACCAGGCATAACCCTTGAATCAGATAGCGCTAAAATTTTTATAAATCGAAAACTTTCGCTAGGCACATTAAAAGACCTATTTGACGCTCAAAAAATTGCCAAAGACACTAAAAAAACAAATGTGACAGCTGTGTCTGAAGAAATGTCATATATTAAAGAAGTTTTAGAAAAATTCACTTTAGAGTATCGTTAAAGTTGATGCCTATTCCTCCTAAAATTGCTGAGGTCGCTGTTCCCTTACCCCTATTTCATACCTTTCATTATGAAGTCCCTGAGCTGCTTAAAGATCGCATCCACGAAGGATCTCGAGTTTTAGTTTCTTTTAAAAATAGACAGTTTTTAGGCACAGTGGTTGGATTTTCAACCTCTCCCTACAAAAACTTAAAAAATATTTTAGATACACCCGATCCTACTCCCCTTTTTTCTCCACGTATGTTGGAATTCTTAAGACGCCTGGCCTCTCACTATGCAGCACCCCTGGGAGAAGTTTTAAAAATGGCTCTTCCTCACTTTGAAACACCAAAATCTAAGAAAATAAAACCGTATGTCCTTGAAACTTTGCCTTCCAGACAAAAAAATTCTGTGACACTCACGCCTGCCCAAAAAGAAATTTTGGAAGTTCTCAAACAGGCATTACTCAAAAACCAATTTTCTCCTTTTTTGCTCCATGGGGTTACAGGAAGTGGGAAAACAGAAATCTATTTGCACAGCATCCAAGAAGCTCTGGCACAAAAAAAAGAAGCCTTGGTTCTT
>JAHFEZ010000015.1:0-16559 GCA_023248265.1 Deltaproteobacteria bacterium | reverse complement strand
ATTACTCAAAAACCAATTTTCTCCTTTTTTGCTCCATGGGGTTACAGGAAGTGGGAAAACAGAAATCTATTTGCACAGCATCCAAGAAGCTCTGGCACAAAAAAAAGAAGCCTTGGTTCTTGTTCCTGAAATTTCTCTCACTCCTCAGCTTTTAGGTCGTTTTGAAAGCTATTTTCCTGGAAATATTGCCGTATTACACAGCCGCCTCACGGCTGCACAACGAAGAGAAGAGTGGCTTAAAATCAAAAACAAGAAAGTTTCCATTGCCATAGGAGCTCGAAGCGCTCTTTTTGCTCCCTTCGAAAATGTGGGAGTTATTATTATCGATGAAGAGCACGATAGCTCCTTTAAACAAGAAGAAAAAGTGCGCTACCACGCCAAAGACATGGCTTTAATTCGTGGGCAGCTCGAAAAAGCCTTGGTCATTTTAGGCTCTGCCACACCCTCCTTAGAATCTTATTTCAACGTTCAACAACAAAAAATAAAACTATTGTGCTTACCGGATCGAATTTCTTCTCGTGTAGAGGGTCAGCCCTTGCCGCAGGTTGAAATTGTAGATTTAAAACAATCCCAAAGTCCAACCCCCAGAAACTTAATTTTTTCAGATCGTCTTCTCAAGGCTCTTGAAGAAACCCTGCTTCACCAAAATCAAGCGATTCTTCTTTTAAATCGAAGAGGATATGCACCTTTTCAACTGTGCCAAGAGTGCGGCTATGTCGCCAAATGCCCTCATTGCTCTGTATCTTTGACAGTTTATGCAACTTCGCAAAAGCTTATGTGTCATTATTGTTCGCATACCATTTTAATTCAAGATACCTGTCCAGATTGTCGCTCTCATAGCTTTGCACCCATAGGACTTGGAACAGAAAAGGTTGAAGAAGAACTTCACCGCTTTTTCCCTCATGCTCGTATCACCCGAATGGATCGCTCTTCCACACAAAAAAAAGAAATGCTAGGAAAAATCCTATCTGATTTTGCAGAACAAAAAATCGATATCCTCATTGGCACTCAAATGGTGGCCAAAGGACACGATTTCCCCAATGTCACGCTTGTGGGAGTCATTTTGGCAGATGTTTCTTTGCACGTTCCAGATTTTCGTGCCCCTGAACGCACATTTCAGCTTCTCACCCAAGTGGCTGGAAGGGCGGGCCGGGGAGAAAAAGGGGGAGAGGTCATTATTCAAACCTTTAATCCTACTCACTATAGCCTTCAGTTTGCCCAAACCCATGACACACTTGGTTTTTATCAAAAAGAGCTTTCTATTCGGCAAGAACTTCAGTACCCCCCTTTTTCTAAACTCGTTCATTTAAAAGTTTCTCACCCCTTAGAGAAAAAAGCATTCGCAAAGATCCAAGAATTAGCCAAAATAGGCCACTCAATTGTAAAAAATTCTCCCGATCTTACCACTTTAGAACTCCTTGGGCCTGCGCCTTCTCCTCTATTTAAACTTAAAGACAAATACCGCTTCCATCTTCTTATAAAGAGCCCTTCTTATAAGCTTGTAAAACTTTTTTTGAGTTTACTCCTCAAACACGAAAAATTTCTCTTAAAATCCCCCGCCATCCAAATAGATGTAGATCCACTGAATCTATTGTAATGAAAGTATCAGTAGTATAAATTATAAGAGTAGTATGCCCGTGGGCACTTTATGATTAGACAAAACCGTCGCGCAGACCGAGCGGGCATGGTTCCGCGTTAGCGGAGAGCGAGGTCGAGCGCGAGCGCGATTTCCATGCTGGGGAAATCGATAGCGTGTTTTGAATAATCATAAAGTGCCCACGGGCAATATTCCTACAATTTATGAAAATAATTGATCGCTATATTGCGCGGGAATTCCTTCTCTACTTTCTGATTTCACTTTCTTCTTTTACCGCTCTTTTTCTCCTGGTAGATATTCTTCAGCGCTCCATGCGGGATGGCTTCTCGAACGCCTTGCTGCAGTTTACCCTTCTACAAGGTCCTTTTATCATTTCTCAGATGGTTCCCATAGCATGTTTAATGGCCAGCATGTTTGCTCTTTCTGCCCTTGCCAAAAATTCAGAGCTCATCGCCATGCATGCTACAGGAATTAGTATAGAACGTATTTCTATGATTTTAGTCGCTGTGGCTTTTTTCGTGGGCGTAGGCAACTTTTTTCTTTCTGATTTAATTGTTCCCCCTACTTTAAAAAAAGCAAAATATGTGTATCATGTTGATGTAAAAAAACAGGGCTCTTTTCAAATTTTTAAAACCAACCGGATTTGGTATCGCGCTCCCAATGCTATTTATAATATCGATTACTTTAGTCCTGAAAATCAATCTGTCTCTGGCATTAATATTTATCTCTTTGACAACACATTTAAACTTACTGAAAAAATTTCTGCCAAAATGGCCACATTTGATGGTACGCACTGGACTCTTCATGAGGGAAAAGCCACTACGTTCATTGAAGATTTTCCTCTGACTCTTTCTTTTCAAGTCAAAGAAGCAAACTACATCACCGAAAAACCCGTAGATCTAAAAGAGCTTAGTAATCTTGAAACGCTTAGTTTTAAAGAACTCACAGAATATATCAACAGAAACAAACGCGCAGGATTTGACACCGTCCGCCATGAGGTCAACCTTCATGCTAAAATTTCTTATGCGGTGGCATGTCTCATCATGGCTTTTTTGGGCATTCCTTTTTCAACCAAAAGTTCAAGGGCAGGGGGGCTCGCCATGAGTTTTGGGACTGGCCTTGCCATTGCTTTTTCTTATTGGATGTTTTTAAATATGGGGTTATCTCTGGGATACAAAGGAACACTTCCCCCCGTTGTTTCTGCATGGATTGCAAATCTTTTCTTTGCAGGGTTAGGAATTTATTTTATAAGATTTGAACAAAGGATGATTTCTATATGGCCCTTTTGGAAATAGTAAAATTTCCAGCTCCTGTGCTCAGAAAAAAAACAAAACCCGTCACTCATTTTTCAGACCCCAAGCTTGAAACGCTCATTTCAGACATGGCCCAAACCATGTATGCTGCCCCTGGCGTTGGACTGGCCGCTAACCAAGTAGGTCTTTCTTTAAGACTTGCAGTCATTGACGCAGACTGGAAGGAAGAAGAAGGTAAAAAAAATCTTCGCGTGTTTATTAATCCTATTCTTCTTGAAAAAAGTGATCCGGTTCCTTTCGAAGAGGGCTGCCTAAGTCTTCCCAGCTTAACAGCTCAGACCAGGCGGTTTAATAAAGTAACGGTTCAATATCAAGATCTCCAAGGCACGATAAAAACTTTAAGCGCTGAAGGACTTTTGGCGGTCGCTCTTCAGCACGAAACAGACCATCTCGATGGAAAGCTCTACATCGATCGCTTAAGCTCCTTAAAAAAAGAGCTTTTGATTAAAAAGTTTAAAAAATTAAGTGAAGAAAGAAATTCTTCTCAATGAGCGTTACAAAATGGAAAGTTGTTTTCATGGGAACGCCTCTGTTTGCCATCCCCGTTCTTGAAAAACTCATCGAAAATGAAGATGTCATCGCAGTCTATACTCAGCCTGATCGCCCCAGCGGGCGAGGACAAAAGATGACGCCTCCTCCCGTCAAAACAGTAGCTCAAAAACATCATATTCCTTGCTTTCAGCCTCCTCATTTTAAAAAAGCCTCAACGATTGAGGAACTTAAAAGTCTTCATCCAGATCTTATTGTAATTATTGCTTATGGACTCTTTCTTCCCAAAAGCGTTTTAGATATCCCCCCCCATCAAACCTTAAATGTCCATCCTTCTTTACTTCCCCAGTATCGAGGAGCTGCGCCTATTCAGTGGGCTTTAATCAATGGAGATGCCCAAACGGGAGTAACCATCCTCTATGTCACACCTGAAATGGATGCCGGAGATATCCTCATGCAAAAAAAAGTAAAAATTTCTGACGAAGATACAGCTGATTCTCTTCAATCCAAGCTTTGCATTTTAGGAGCGGATCTTCTCATTGAAACCCTTGGGGGGCTCAAGCATCACACGATAACTCCTAGGCCCCAAAATTCCCCCAAAAATTCCCCCAAAAATTCCAAAGAGATCTCTTTGTCTCCCAAACTTTCTAAAGAAATATCCGAGATAGATTGGACAAAACCAGCCAGAACGCTCTTTAATCTCATACGAGGAGCCAACCCTTGGCCAGGAACATATACCTATCTTCAAGGAGAACTTCTTAAAATTCATAGCGCAAAAGTTGTATCTGAAAATTTCCAAGGAAAGGCAGGAAAAATTCATTCTATGACAGAGGGGGGATTGGTTATTGAAACGCCGCAAGGGCTTCTTTTATTGACAGAGGTTCAGAAACCCAATAAAAGAAAAATGAACGCATCAGAATTTCTAAAGGGCCAAAGAATAAAGCCGGGCTCTTATTTGGGAACTCAAAAAAATGTTTCATCCTAAAATTGCTCCTTCACTTTTGTCGTGTGATTTTACAAAACTACAAAAAGAGATCGAGTCTGTAGAAAAAGCCGGAGCCCACCTTCTTCATCTAGATGTCATGGATGGACACTTTGTCCCCAATCTAACGATAGGCCCTTTTATTGTAGAGGCCATTCACCGATGCACCCCGCTTCCTTTGGATGTGCACTTAATGATCGAAGAACCTCAAAAATATATTGCTTCCTTCATTCAAGCGGGCGCTACAATGATCTCCTTTCATCAAGAAGTTATAAAATCTCCAGAAAAAATCATCGATTCTATTAAAAAGCTGGGGGCTAAGGCGGGAGTGGCTTTAAATCCCGACACCCCTTTAGAAAAAATAAAAGGTACCTTACCCTATGTAGATTTTGTCTTAGTGATGAGCGTTCATCCAGGATTTGGAGGACAAAAATTTATTGGAGCTTCTGTTTCAAAAATCCAAGACCTCAAAAAATGGAGAGAAACTCAAGGACTTTCCTTTGAAATAGAAGTTGATGGCGGCATTAAGGTGGATAATATTGGCCTTGTGGCAAAGGCAGGAGCTAATATTTTTGTATCGGGTTCTGGAATCTTTAAAACCCCCGACATCCAAAAAACAATCTCCCAAATGAAAACAAAGGTTCGTGGAGCACCTAAATGACAGACAGCACCAAAGATATTGAACTTATCGATTCGTATCTTAAAAAAATGGACATCGATCCTGAAAAAACTAAGAAAGCTCCTAACATTTGGTGTATTGAACAAAACAAGGCTGAAATTTTTATTATAGCAGCCGGGGGCTTTGTGATCCTTCAATCTAAAATCATAGCCCTTCCCAAATCCAACATTTCTACCTTTTATCGAAAGCTTTTAGAACTCAATGACAACGTAGAAGAATCTTTAGGCGCTTCTTTTGGAATTAATAAAAACAACGAAATTATTTTAAAAATGCTTCGCCCCACCACAAATCTTGGACTCAATGAATTTATCTATTATCTTACAAGCATTGCATTTGTAGCAGATAAACAAATAACTGTTTTAAACGAAAGATTTAGAGATTAAATTTATGCCTTCTTTTTTTATCAACGGAAAAAATCTAACTTTAGACATTTTAAGGGATATTGCCCATAAAAAAATAAAAGTTTCTTTGGATAAAACCACCAAAAAACACATGATGGAAAGCTTTGCCTGTGTCCAGCGTTGGACACAGGAAGGAAAAATTATTTATGGTCTCAACACGGGATTTGGTCGCTTGAGCGATGTCAAAATTGACAATGGTCAGAATAAAGCCCTTCAACTGAATCTCATCCGCTCTCATGCGTGTGGCGTCGGCCCAGCTTTTTCAGAACCTGAAACAAGAGCTATCATGCTTTTAAGAGCTCAGGTTTTAGCCAGTGGCTACTCAGGCGTTCGACCTTTAATCGTTGAAACCTTGTTAGCACTTTTAAATAAAAATGTGATCCCTGTCATTCCTCAAAAAGGCTCTGTGGGGGCCAGTGGGGACTTGGCTCCTTTGGCACATCTTGCCTTAACTCTCGTTGGAGAAGGGGAGGTCTTTTATCGCTCTAAAAAAATTCCAGCTTCAAAAGCCCTGTCTTTGGCTCACATTTCTCCTGTTCAACTCTTAGGAAGGGAAGGCCTTGCGCTCATTAATGGAACTCAGGTGATGACAGCCTTGGGTGCGCAAAACATTTTAAAGACAGAGCAGCTGCTCACCCTATGCGACATTGCTTCTGCTCTCAGTTTAGAAGCCTGTTTGGGCAGTCGGATGGCCTTTCATCCTGCGATTCATACGCTCAGGCCCCACAGCGGCCAAATCCAGGTCGCAAAAAATCTTTGGCGCTTGACTCAAAACAGTAAGATTCAAAAAAGTCATAAAGATTGCAATAAGATCCAAGATTCCTATTCTTTTCGTTGTATTCCTCAGGTTCATGGAAGCTCTAGAGATGCTTGGGCCTTTGCAAAAAAATGCATTGAAACGGAACTTAACTCTGTCACAGACAATCCTCTTATTTTTGTCAAAGAAGATTTTTGTCTCAGTGGCGGAAATTTTCACGGCCAGGTTCTATCTCAAGCCATGGATTTTTTATCTATTGCTCTGGCAACGTTGGTCAATATCTCAGAACGCCGAATTGAAAAACTTTTAGATCCCACCTTTAGTGGACTTCCCACATTTTTAGCTCACAAAGAAGGGCTTGAATCTGGGCTTATGTTGGCCCACGTCACAGCGGCCGCATTGGCATCTCAAAATAAAGTATTGGCCCATCCTGCCAGCGTTGATACCATTCCTACTTCGGGCAATAAGGAAGATCATGTCAGCATGGGAGTTCATGCTGCGCTGAAAGCCAAAGAAATTTTAAGTAACGCCGAAGATGTTTTGGCCATTGAACTTTTGGCGGCCAGTCAGGGCATAGAATTTAGAAGGCCTTTAATCACAAGCCCTGTTCTTGAAAAAGTAATGGCTATGATTCGGAAAAAAATTCCTCCTATTACACAAGACAGAATATTTTCAAAAGATATTCAAGAAATGAAAACTCTTTTTCCTGATATTTTGTCTCAGGCTCAAGACAAGTCAATTGAATGAAAACTGTGGCCGCAATCAAAGCTCCTCGAGGAACAAAGCTCAGCTGCAAAGGATGGGTTCAAGAAGCTGCGTTCCGCATGATTCAAAATAATTTAGATTCCGAAGTGGCTGAGCGCCCCCAAGAGCTTATCGTTTATGGAGGGACAGGAAAAGCAGCCAGAAATTGGGAGTGTTTTCACGCCATTTTAAAAAGCCTCCAAGATCTTGAAAATGACGAAACACTTTTAGTTCAATCTGGAAAACCCATAGGAATTTTAAAAACACATCCCGATGCTCCACGAGTTCTCATTGCTAATTCTAACCTCGTTCCCGCATGGGCAAACTGGGATGAGTTTCGAAGATTAGAACACTTGGGCCTTATCATGTATGGACAAATGACAGCGGGAAGCTGGATTTATATGGGTGCCCAAGGAATTCTTCAAGGAACCTACGAAACATTTGTCTCGGCAGGACGCACCCATTTCGGTGGAAATCTTAAAAATAAACTCATTCTTTCTGCCGGACTTGGGGGAATGGGCGGGGCTCAACCCTTAGCGGCAACTTTGGCAGGAGCAACGTTTATTGGAATAGAAGTCGATCCTGAACGCATCGAACGAAGGCTCAAGACGTCTTATGTGGATTTTAAAACTTCTTCTTTTGAAGAAGCTATTGAAATGGCGCGCCAATTTCAAAAAAAAGGAGAAGCAAAATCCATCGCCCTTTTGGGAAATGCTGCCGATCTTTATCCTCTTTTTGTGAAAAAAAATATTATTCCAGACCTTGTTACAGATCAAACCAGTGCCCATGACACCCTCAATGGCTATGTTCCTCAGGGACTTTCTCTCGCAGAGGCAAAAGATTTACGACAAAAAAATCCAGCCGAATACATGAAGCGCGCTACTGATTCCATCGTTGTGCATGTTCAAGCCATGCTCGATCTTCAAAAAAAAGGCTCTCATGTTTTTGATTATGGAAATAATATTCGTGCTCAAGCCCAGTTGGGGGGACTCGCTCATGCTTTTGATTTTCCAGGCTTTGTTCCAGCCTACATTCGTCCTTTATTTTGCGAAGGACAAGGACCGTTTCGATGGGTAGCTCTTTCGGGCGATCCTGAAGACATTTACACGACCGATAAAGCCTTGGCTTCGGCTTTTCCTCATAAAGAACCTCTTAAAAACTGGCTCAAGCTGGCCAGAGAAAAAGTTCATTTTCAAGGACTTCCAGCTCGCATTTGTTGGCTAGGATATGGGGAGCGTCAAATTGCAGGACAAGTTTTTAATGACTTGGTTTCTAAAAAGAAAGTGAAAGCTCCGCTGGTTATTGGACGAGACCACCTAGACTGTGGTTCTGTGGCTTCTCCCCATCGAGAAACCGAGGGAATGAAAGATGGAAGTGATGCCATTGCAGACTGGCCCATTTTGAACGCACTGATCAATGCAGTGAACGGAGCCAGCTGGGTGTCGTTCCACCATGGAGGGGGCGTAGGCATTGGATATTCTTTACATGCGGGGCAAGTCATTGTAGCAGATGGCACCCCAGAAGCTGCCAAAAGGCTTTCTCGTGTTTTAAATTCTGATCCAGCCATGGGAATTTTGCGCCACGCCGATGCGGGCTATGAAAAAGCCATTGAAATTGCAAAGGAAAAAAAAATCAAAATCCCTATGCTATGAATCTTCTTATCACTAACATTAAACAACTCGTCACCCTGGCTGGGGTAGCAAAAAAGGAGGGACGGCACCCCCAAAAAGAAGACCTGAGCGTACTTTCCAACGCTGCGATTTTCATTGAAAATGAAAAGATTGCCTGGGTTGGAAAAAATGCAGACGCTAAAAAGAAATTTAAAAAGTGCAAAACTTTAGATGCCCAAAACCAGGTTATTTTGCCTGGGCTTATCGATTCACACACACATCTTATTTTTGCAGGATCTCGTCATGATGAATTTGCAAAGCGCAGCGAAGGAAAAACATATCTTGAAATTGCCAAAGAAGGGGGTGGCATTTTAAGTACGGTTCGCGAAACCCGAAAAGCTTCCTTACATACGCTTATTCAATTGGCCCACACACGCATTACAAAAGCGCTTTCTTTTGGAATCACAACCTTAGAGGTTAAAAGTGGCTATGGCCTAAGCTTAAAAGACGAACTAAAATCTCTCTTGGCCATTGCACATCTTGTAAAAAAAGAAAAAATAAATTTAGTTCCCACATTTTTAGGGGCCCATGATTTTCCGCCAGAGTACAAAGAAAATAATGAAGCGTATGTCGATCTTTTGTGTGAAGCGATGATTCCTGAAGTTTCCAAGAAAAAATTAGCCACATTTTGTGATGTATTTATCGACGAAGGATTTTATACGCTTTCCCAAACAGAAAGGATTTTAAAGACGGCCATACACCATGGATTTAAACTTCGAATCCATGCGGACGAATTTAAACCTTTAGGAGGAACAGAGCTTGCTGTCTCTCTTCATGCAAAAAGCATAGACCATTTGATGGCCATTACAGAAAAAGGGATTGAAGCCCTAGCCCGCTCAAATACAGTTGCAACTCTTCTTCCTGGAACTTCTTTTTTCTTAGGAAAGCCTCATGCTCCCGCTCGAACCCTTATCGATGCAGGGGTTTGTGTGGCCCTGGCTACAGATTTTAATCCGGGCTCTTCCGTCACTCAAAATTTATTACTCATGGCAACCTTAGCTGTGACCCAAATGAAAATGACCCTTTCTGAGGCTTTATCTGCCATTACATACACCGCTGCTAAATCTTTAGGATTGGAAAAAAATATAGGTTCCATAGAAGTTGGAAAACAAGCAGACCTTTCTTTTTTTGAGGTGCCTTCTTACGAATATTTACTGTATCACTTTGGGGATAATTTCTGCAAAAAGGTTATTTGGAAGGGGACACCAATTCAATTTTAGGATCTTTTTTCTGACGATAAACAGTGAGATAAACAACAAGAGCAACCACCACTCCTCCCAATACATCCCAAGAGTAGTGTTGTTTTGTTGTAAGTGTCGAAAGCGAAATGAATACAGACCAAATCAACATCCCCCAAGCAAGCTTTCGGCGATAATTCCAAAATCCCATGGCTACAACAAAACAAAGACTTACGTGTTGGCTGGGAAAACAATTCGTAAATCCATCTAGAATCCATAAGAACTGAAAAGCCCCATCCAAGATCTGACTTCCCATGGGATACATTCTAAATTCCCAGGGAAGGGTCGTTGGAAAAAAGAAAAAAATAGGAAAATGAATTGCAAAGTTAATTAAATACGCCTTCAATAACCGTTTCATAACGTGGATATTGGTTACTAAAATGGCTGGCAGAAAAATAAGAATATAATCTGACAGATAAATCCAAAGCGTCCAGGGGTGAAACCCAAAGAAGCGGTCAACGGATGTTACAGAAAGTTGTCTCGGTGTAAAAATAGGAAAATGATTGGTATACCCATAGCCCACGGCAAAACAAGCAGACAAAGCAACGATCATTTTAAATCGGAAAAAGGGAGATATTTTTGTGCTCATAAAAGTGCCCTTAATTTCTCAAACTCTTTTCCTTGATCCCATTCATGCCCCCCAAATCCCTTATACTGAACCTTCCCATCGCGGTCCAAAACCACCGTATAGGGAAGCCCGTAAACCAAATAGGCTTGGGCTGCTTTTCCTTGAGGATCTAAAAAAATCTTAAATGAAAGTTTTTGCTCTTGAAGAAGCTTATAAACACTTTTTGGATTCTCATCTAAATTAATGGCCAAAACCTCAAGGCCTTGGTCCCGAAGCTTGGCATAGGCTGATTCTAAAGACGGGATTTCTGCAATACAGGGAGGACACCAGGTGGCCCAAAAGTTAATAAGAACCACCTTACCACGATACTCTGAAAGCTTATGCGTTTTTCCATCTACATCTGTTATTTCAAGATCGGGAGCCACGGCCCCCGTTTTTAATATAGGATTTGGGAAGTCTTGCTCTGTCTTGGGGGGATTAACGATATCTTTATTAAGGTAAATATAAATGACCGCGGCAACAACAACCCCCAAAGCCATAATTCCAAAAAGTTTTCGCATATCCATACCTTAGGCGGGATTTACTATAGCGTAATCGCAGGCAAAAAAAAAGACCCTTTTTTTGGGGTCTTCTTCCACTTCATAACTATAATTATACCACATCTAAAAAATTTTGTGCAAATTTTTTTTTGAACTGGCTCTTTTGGCCTGCCCACTGCCCAAAAACGGCACCCCTCGTCCCTAAAAAACGCCTTGGTCGCCTAGCGTCTGAGGTTTTTGAGGGACGACTACCCATTCCAAAGCGGTATGGTATAATGAAGTTATCTTATGGGCACTCCTTTTCGAGCACCTCTAAAAAGAGGCCAGGCTACGATTGAATACATCGCTGCCATGATGATGACGGTCGTATTTATTGGGTTGCTATTGGCTCAAATCGACGAGCCCATTCGTCAGTGGTGGGATAGGCTTGCGATGAAAATCGCTGCGCCCTGTCCGACCCAAGCCTGTGTTCAAAAACACGTGCAATCCGGACTCCCTCAAAAATAAATCCCCTTGCTACCCTGGTAAGCCCTTGATATTAGATGCCATTGGGCTTTCATGAATTATGTCTTATCCATTGATCAAGGAACCACAGGAACAACCGTCCTTCTCATCGATTCTCATTTGAATATTCAAGCTAAAGCCACTTCTGAATATCCACAACATTATCCTAAGCCTGGATGGGTTGAACATGACCTGAATGACATTTGGAAGTCCACAGTAGACACTCTTCGTATTGTCTTAGAAAAAAGTGGGGTTCATGGCTCAGACATTTCTGCCATTGGTATTACAAACCAAAGAGAAACAACCTGTCTGTGGAATAAAAAAACTGGAGACCCCTTGTTTCGGGCCATTGTATGGCAATGTCACAGGACCGCAGATATTTGCTCCAAACTTAAAAAATCAGGAAAAGAAAAAATCTTTAGAAAAAAAACAGGACTTCTCTTAGATCCCTATTTTTCTGGAACAAAAGTGAAGTGGCTGTTTGACTCCCATCCCGATCTTCATAAAAAGGCCCTAAATGGAGAAATCGCTTTTGGTACAATCGACAGCTTCCTCGTTTCCAAGCTCACTCATCATTCGATACATGTAACCGATCCCTCGAATGCTTCACGTACCCTTCTTATGAACCTAGAAACACTTTGCTGGGATGAAGAACTTTTAGAAATATTAAATATTCCTCATCAAATCTTACCTCAAATAAAATCTTCGTCAGAAATTTATGGAAAAACAAAAAATGTTCCAGGCCTTCCCGATGGAATTCCCGTGTGTGGAATTGCAGGAGACCAGCAAGCAGCTCTTTTTGGCCAAGCCTGTTTTAACGTGGGAGACGCCAAGTGCACCTACGGAACAGGCTCCTTTTTACTTTTAAACACAGGGACTAAAATTATTCGATCAAAATCTAATCTTTTAACCACCGTTGCCTGGAAACTTAAAAACAAAACCACCTATGCGTTGGAAGGCTCTGCGTTTATTGCCGGAGCAGCTGTTCAATGGCTTCGAGATGGCCTCCATCTCATCAAAGACTCTTCTGATATTGAAGCACTTGCTAAAACGGTCACTTCTTCCGAAGGCGTTGTTTTTGTTCCAGCGCTCACGGGGCTTGGGGCCCCCCATTGGAACGCCCAGGCCCGAGGACTTATCTGTGGTCTCACCAGAGGAATAACCGCGGGGCATTTGGCCAGGGCTACGCTAGAAGGGATTGCATTCCAAAATTATGATTTGCTTTCAGCCATGCAAAAAGATTTAAGAAAAAAACTTTCTGGGCTCCGAGTAGATGGGGGGGCATGTATCAATAATCTTTTGATGCAATTTCAAGCCGATCTGTTACAAATCCCTGTAATTCGCCCCAAATTTATTGAGACCACCGCCCTGGGAGCGGCGTGTCTTGCGGGATTGGCCATTGGATTTTGGGAAGATCTGGACTCCATTCAAAAAGCGTGGCAAAAAGATCAAGAATTTTATCCTGAGATGACCTTACAACAACAAAAAGAACATCTCTTAAAATGGAAAGGAGCACTTCGAAAATGTTTAACTTAAAAAAATTATTTATTATCGGTCTCCTGGTTCTATTACCTATGTCCTCGCTTGCCCAAGGAGCCCGCAGTACTTCAGACTCAAGTCCAACTTGGGCAGCATTGTGGGCCCATATCATTCCAGGGGGCGGTCATATGTATCAAGGAGATTGGGGCAAGGGACTTTTATTTGCGACCACAGAAGTTACTTTATTTACCTCTTCTATTGTTTTGCTCTTGAAAGATAAAAAGAAAACAGACATGGCCGCTCTAAATCTTTTAACTCTTTTTCAAAATGAACACTTTTATAACATTTACTCTGCTTACCAAGATGCTCGAATCAAAATAAAAAACGAAAATTATCTTTCAGACATTTCTAAAGAAAATGCCCTAGATCTCTTAACCTCTCCCTTCGACTTAAACATTCTAGGTCGGTGGACTTTTTTGCTGCCAACTGCTTTTGTGGGTGGAATTACAGCCTGGCTGATGTCAGACAGTGATCGCTCCGTAAAAATTAGAAGCAGTGGAGCCAGTTGGGCCTTCCCACTTTTAGGAGGCCAAGCCACTACCATTGGGGTGGGTGAAGAAGCTTATTTTCGAGGCTATCTTCAATCAGAATTTAAAGAACTTTTCAAAAATGAGTGGCTTGCGATCGGATCACAATCTGTGGCTTTTGCGGCGGCTCATGATATTTACGTGGATGACCCCAAACTTCCTAAGATTGCTCGCTACTGGCCGGGGGCTCTGCGATTTACTTTTGCAGCATATGCAGGGTGGCTCACGGAACGAAATAAGTATTCTATCAGAGAAAATATTGCGATGCATGCATGGTGGGATTTTACTCTTTTAAGTGGCGAATATTTACTGACAGGAAAAGTAGAGCCTTTTATATTGTCGGTTTCACTTCCTCTCTAAGGGCTTATATAAAATTTTTCCAATGGCTGCCACAAAGACGACACCAATAAAAATTATAAGATAAAAAGTAACTTTTTTGGAGATGTGGTGCGCTCCCTCTGCAAAACGTTGTCCTAAATAATAAGCGCCCAACACAAACAAAGGAATACTAATCAGCGAAGCAAAAAAATCTAATAAGAAAAAACGAAGAGGAGTCATTTTTAAAATACCTGCGGTAATAAATACCGGCGTTCGAAATCCTCCAATGAAACGTGCGATAAAAACAACAATATCTCCTCTCTTACTAAACTGTTCCATAACCTGAACACGCCGTCTGGGGGTCAAAATGCGCCGAATGAACCGCTGGCGCCACACCGTTCGTCCATATTTTCTTCCTATATAATAAAGGAAAAAGTCGGTAGGCAAAACGCCTGCAAAACACGCTCCGATAATAAGCCACACATTGAGTTCTTCAGAATAAGAAATGTGGCCTGCTAAAATTAAAATGAGATCTTCTGGAAAGGGAAGCCCAAGGCCTCCTAAAATCAAAAGCAAAAAAATTCCCCAATATGGAAAATTTAACGCTAACCAGTTCATCAATCTAGCAGTTTCCTTCTCTAATATTCCTTATCGTTTCGCCCTAAAAAATAAGTCGAATCAGCTCATCCACTGTTGATACACCTAAAAACTCTATGGGAATTTTTGATTTTAGTTTTTTTAAATTAGATTTGGGTAAATAACAGTGTTTAAATCCCAATCGTGCGGCTTCTTTGGCTCGAATTTCAATATGATTAATAGCTCGAATTTCCCCTGTCAGCCCGACCTCCCCCAAAAATAAACTTTGTGGATCCAGGGCTTTATTTAAAAAGCTAGAAGCCACAGAAACCACAATGCCCACGTCTACTCCAGGCTCTTGCATCTTAAGCCCGCCAACGACATTGACATAAATATCATGATTATAGAGCGCTAAGTCTGCTCTTTTTTCTAAAACAGCCACCAAAAGAGAAACCCGATTATGATCAACCCCCATGGTCGTTCGCCTGGGCAAAGCTAGAGTTGTGGGTGTGACCAATGCCTGAAGCTCAACAAGCATAGGGCGCGTTCCTTCCACCGATGCCACAACCACAGAGCCGGGTGCATTGAGGGGCCTCTCAGATAAAAAAAGTTCCGAAGGATTTTCTACGCCCTCTAACCCTCTTTCGCTCATCTCAAAAACTCCAATTTCATTGGTAGAACCAAAACGATTTTTGACCGCCCTTAAAATCCGATAACTTTTTCCCCCATCTCCTTCAAAGTAAAGAACGGTATCCACCATGTGTTCTAGCACGCGGGGTCCTGCAATGGCTCCTTCCTTGGTCACATGCCCAATCACAAAGGTGGTTATCTTTTCTCGTTTGGCAAGATAAAGGAGTCTCGCCACAACTTCTCGAACTTGCCCAATGCTTCCAGGAGCAGAATCTAGCTCTGAGGTATAAAGCGTTTGAACAGAATCAATGGCGAGCACTTTGGGTTTTAGTTTTTTAATTTCTTGAATACTTTTTTCTAACAAAGTTTCCGAAAGTAAATAAAGAGAGTCACTGCCCGCATGTAAGCGCTCCGCTCGAAGCTTGGTTTGGTCTAAAGATTCTTCTCCAGAGATATAAAGAACTGGAATATTTTGCTTAGCAACGGCATCTAGCGCTTGAAGGATCAACGTTGATTTTCCAATTCCAGGATCTCCTCCCACAAGCACCAGGGCTCCCTCGACCAGTCCTCCCCCCAATACACGATCAAACTCTTTTATTTTAGTAGACGTCCGGAACGTTTCTTGGGTGGAAAGTTTTGTAATAGGAATCGGTGAAAGACTTTCTTCATGAAAAGTTCTTGTTTCTAAGATCTCTAGTTTTTTCTCTTCAACAAGCGTGTTCCAGCCCTGACAATCTGGACACTTGCCCATCCATTTAGGGCTTTGATACCCACAAGATTGACAACTATAAACAGATTTTTCTTTAGCCATAGTAAAAAGCGCTAACATATTTATAATTCTTTATCAAAAGCATTATAGTCATCAGAAACCGTCGCACTGATAAAGTACTTGAATATTTTAGCGCTGCCTTTATAATGCCCAAAAATTATGCTGACAGTAAATGAAATCTTTTATTCCATTCAAGGAGAGTCTACGTGGTCTGGAGAGCCTTGTATTTTTATCCGCCTGACTGCTTGTAATTTACGATGCACTTATTGCGACACCGCATATGCTTTTTATGATGGAAAAAAAATGAGTATTCAAGAAATACTTAAAGAAATTCAAACATTTAACTGTAAACTTATTGAGGTCACAGGGGGAGAACCCCTTCTTCAAGAAGAGAGTTATCCACTTATGGATATCCTTGTGGATAACTCATATAAAGTACTTTTAGAAACTTCGGGCTCTATTCTAATAAACAGGGTTAATCCAAAGGTTATTAAAATCATTGATTTTAAAACTCCTTCTAGCCAAATGACCCAACATAATCTCTGGGCCAATCTTTCTTATATGAATACTCAAGATGAGGTTAAATTTGTAATTGGAGATCGATCTGATTATGAGTGGTCAAAGAGTGTGATTACTCAATATGGCCTGACTACTCGCTGTAATAAGGTTTTACTCTCGCCTACTCACACTATTCTAAGCCCGGGATTACTTGGGCAATG
>JAHFEZ010000014.1:10163-20024 GCA_023248265.1 Deltaproteobacteria bacterium | reverse complement strand
CTCAAACACGGCTTCAATTTAAAACAGATGTAGATCCTCAAACGATTGAAGGGTTTTATTTTAAAATTAATCACATTCGAGGGTGGTGGTTTAGAAATGAAAAGTTGTATGAAACACCCAACGAGCAAGAGTTATTTAAGGAATTTATTTTTAATGAGGATGGTATGGTTACGGTGTTTTTGGATAGGCTCTCCTTTAGTCAAAAATTAGAAGAAGGGCAGAGCTATGAGCTTATTTTTGCTTTTCGTCAGAAAAGTAAAATTTTTAGTGTGGAAGCTAAGCTGATCTTTACCTTTGAACACAAAACGCCTATGGCGATTCAATGGATGAATTTAGAAGGAAAGTCCGAGATGAAATAAGAAGACGTTATTTTGTATCGCGCTTAAAGGACCAAAGATCTATGGCACATCCAAAAACATAGTCCGTATCACCATTGTTATAAAATTCATCTGTAAAGTGAACGTGAAGTTGAACATTGTTGGGCAGTCGAATATGAAACCCAATCCCTCCTGTCCAGCTATCGGCGTTGACTCCATCAAAATCATAGCGTGCAAAAGGACTGGTGGAGTAATTGGTTTGAACCACCATTGAAAGCCATTTATTGATGTAATATTCCAGAGCTGCCATCGATGAATACACCGGAGCCAAGTCATCCATATGCGGAGTATGGCCTGGGACGGCTACCCCAATATTTAAATGTGCCTTTAACTCTCGTGTGAGTTGTTTGGAAAAGGCCGCGCCTAAGCCAGGATCCCAAGAATCAGAGGTGTATCCTAGGCCATGGTCTCCAGTGGGGGCTTTGAGTGCCAAAAGGACAGACACCGTTGGAAGATTTTTGCTTTCATCTATGGCTTTGAGTTTCACTAAAAAGACAGCGTCGCCTAACCCAAGTCTATTTTTTTTTGTTTCATAAACAGTTTTCCCATCTTGGGTAAATCGATTGGAATATTGATTATAAATACCTTCTCCACGTTGTCCGGTGGGTAGGCCAAAGAAATCATGAAAATCATCTAAGGCTTTGTCGGCTCTTCCTGCCTCATGGTGAAATCCTCTGAGCAGGAGTCCCAAGTCTACTTTTTCTGACAGTTGATGATCTACGTACACAAAGACTTCTGTAATTTCATAATCTGCATTGATCGCATAGCCATTTTCATCATGGACTTGAAAAACCGAGGCAAAGTTACTTCCCATTCTGACTTTTGTTTCACCTGCAGGTAAATGTTCGGCGGATATAGCAGGCATGATTAGAAACATTGTTCGTCCAGAAAATAAATTAGTATAAGAAATGAGCCCCCCTCGGGTGGCTGAAAATTGTAAGTCTTGGGTACGTCTATTTTCATCTTTGGGCCACACCGGAACTTGATGCCAATAAATGCCGACATCTTCTTGTGGAGGCGGAGAAGGTTCTTCAATTAAATGTTCTTGAGGTTCGCCTTCATATTTTGCTTTTAAATGTTCTTTAAAATCGAAAGAAAAGGCATGAGGCGCTACCAAAAGTATGAGAAGCATACTATAGAAAAAATGTTTCAAGCACGATCTCTATAATCTAGCTTTTACTATTTGACAAGGTTCTTTTGCCCTCTGTACACTGCGGCTCATAAGGCCCCGTAGCTCAAATGGATAGAGCCACGGTTTCCTAAACCGCTGATGGGGGTTCAATTCCCTCCGGGGTCACCAACTTCAGATACGCTATGCTCTACTTCGTCAGACTCCTCCTTCCTTCCGCAGCGTACATCTGAGTACGCTTTGGTCGGGCGTCGTCGTCTTCCTTGTATAGCTTGCGTCTCTTCGTTGGTTATGTGTGAGTACCGGAGGCCAATGGACTCCGGGGTCAAAAATTTAATTTTCTTGACAGTTGTGGGGTGAAACAGTAAAAATTAAGATAAATGAATAAGTCGCAACTTATTGAAAAGATTTCTGAAAAAGCCAATATCACTAAGAAAAAGGCAGAAACAGTTGTTAATATTGTGTTTGATTCTATGGCTCAGGCTTTAACCTCTAATGATCGTATTGAGATTCGTGGCTTTGGAAGCTTTGTGAATAAAGAATACGGAGGCTATCAGGGCCGAAATCCAAGAACAGGCGACACCATTTCTGTAACGCCCAAAAAACTTCCCTTCTTTAAAGTTGGCAAAGAACTTAAAGAGATTGTTGATAAAAAGTAATTTTTTTCAGGAAATAGCTACGCGGTACGGGTATTACGACACTAGTGTCGTGACACTAGTTGTGTTGTGGGGTTGTGAGTTTTTCAACTTTAGAGTCTAGATAGACAATCCGTCCAATTCGATAAAGAATGGTTTTTTCAGTCAAATAATCACTTTCTGCAGGCTGCCAATCTTCTAAAAATCCTGGGCTAATATACGCTTCTTTTGCCACGCGAACTTTGACAAGCGAGGCCCCTTTTTTATTGGTTGTAGAGAGAAGCTTTAGCTGAAGTTTCCATTTTGTTTCTTTAAAAAACTGTTCTCCACCAGAGTAATAAAATTCTGTTCTGGAAGTGCCTGTCATAAAATCGGTATTGAGGATACCCGCATCTTTATTTGAAAATATGATTTTATACTTGGATAAGGCCTTGGAAGCTGCGTTCCAGACCGAATCATAGGAAGCTTTGTATTCCCCATAGAGCGCATCAATGGGAGAAGAGGGTGGCTTAGGGCGCGTGGCACAAGAACTTAAGCACAGCATCAGAAGAAGGGCGCTTAAATATTTCATTCTAAAGCTTTAGCCAGCGTCAAAGAATTCAGTGAAAAATGAGAGAGTCCCAAACTGAGTGTTGTTTCATCCATATTATTGTAATCAAAGATATAGTTTTTTTCATTGAGTCCCAGCACATTTAAGGACCACTCTAGCTCTTCCTTGGGTTGCAATACGGGAGCTTGAGAAAGGCCATTGGGGAGTGTTGGAAGTGCAAAATCTGTGATAGAAGAGGGTGCTACCACTGTCCACCACACTTTATTGGTGCCTTTTTGTTCTTCTGTCGAAGGAAGATGAACGCTCAGATAAGAAACAGACATTTGAGAGGGAATTGAAGATGTGGGTGCTCGATCTTTATAAGAAAAATGATTAGAGGCAGAACTAACATCTACTAAATTTAAAAAAGTATTGAGATAAAGAGGAGCATCTGTTTCTGGGCGCTTTAGAATGCCTCCCATGGCCGTATCTCGTTTTCGAGTGTCTGAAGATGTTTGGGGCAAGTCTGCAGCAATCGCGGCCACCATTTCTTGGAAGGGTGGGAAAAGATTTGAAGCGGGTAAGGATTTTAAGTTGGCTGTTTTAACTTTGTCTGCTCGAGCGCTCATTTTAAAATCTAGAGGAAATAAGGCGGTGACTTTTTCTTTAAACGCTGCGGCTGAAAGATATAAGATATCCATATTGGCGGGAGATTGTGTGATATTTACAGAAAATTTAGGTTTGAGTGTGTAATTGAGTGGAATATCTAAGGAAGTGGCTGTAGTAGGGATATTCCAGTCTCGTGCCAATCCCAATTGGTTCATAGAAACAAGGTTGAGTAATTGAGAAAGGGGTTTTTTGTTCATGAAGCCACTGGCAAATTGAGCAAAAGGAACTTCTCCTGAGAGAGCGATGAGATTTTGCTGAGTGTTGCTGATAAAAGGCATTTGATACGTGGGTTTTGAAAGATATACAGGAACAAATCCCCAGAAAAGTTCTTCTTGAGAAGGAATCACCAAGTTTCCAGGAACTTTGGTTTCTTTATAGATTTGAGCTTTCACAAGGGGAGCCATGAGTTTTTCGGAACTAAAATTAAGAATGGAGAGAATATCTATGGCAGGAATCATAAATCCAATTTGAACAACCCCATCATGATCTTCCATCTCTGGCCAGTTGGTTAAAGTTCCACTGATGGTTGTTTGAGGATGGGCATCCTTCAATCGAGAAAGGGGAATGCGATATTCATTGGCTTGGGTTTGGAAAATGGTGGTGCGAGAATAGTTTTCATGCGCTGCGGTGAGGGTCAGAGGCCCTTGAGGAAGGGCAAAGCCATCAAAAGAAGCGATGCCAGTTTTATCTGTGGGGGTCCAGTTTTTTTCGAAAGGAGCGTTATCGGTTTCCCCAATCATGACCACAGCATTTTCAATGGGAAGAAGCGTGTCTTGGTCGTATACGTACACTTTTAATTCTCGATAACCAAAGGCTTCAAAAAGAGGTTCAAAAAGTGAATAAAGTTTTGTTTTTTTTATTTCGGGGAGCGATGCTTTTGCTGAAGAGGAAATAGTACATACAGAAAGAAACACAAAAAAGAATGCCCAAAAGTTCTTTTTCATTTTTTCTCCTAAAATGTCTGGAAATGCGTTTGTTTTTTATAATACTTCTACAACACTACCTGCTCAAAACTATATCTAAACGATATTGAAATCACAAGGATTTTTTATTGAACTCTCAAGTTAGTTATTGTACGTTTTTGGTCTTTAGTAAATGTGGCGGAGTAGCTCAGTTGCCTAGGGTATGCGAAAGCATACCCGTTCTAATGAGTGAGACCAACTGAGCAAGTCGTAAAAAAGAAGATAAGCTTTAAGATTTAAAAGTTTTCATATATAGAGAATTATGTATGGCGGCGTAGCTCAGTTGGTAGAGCAGAGGAATCATAATCCTCGTGTCCGGGGTTCGAGTCCCTGCGCCGCCATTTTTATCGCTTGATTTTAAAAGACAAATAATTGACTAATAGTCAATTATTTGTTATTATTTACATAGAAAGGTTGCCTATGAAAAAGATGGATAAGGCAGAATTGATTGAGGCACTCAAAGAGTTGGATAGGCATATCCATAAACCCATGAAACTTTTGGTGGTCGGAGGAGGGGCAATGCTTTTAGCTCATGACTGCCCTTTAGTAACATCAGATATTGATGCGGTTCCATTTCAATCCGATTGGACATTGGCAGAATTAGATCAAAAAGTAAAAGAAGTGGCGACAGCGCTTAAGATGAGTCCGGATTGGCTCAATTCTTACTTTACGAGTTTTTCTTATGTGTTGCCCAGTGATTATAATCAGCGGCTCATCTCTATCTATTCAGGAAAGCTCTTAGAAGCTTTTGCTTTATCCGTTGAGGATCTTTTGATTTTAAAATGTTTTGCAGGGCGAGATAAAGATGTGGGTCATGCAAGGTATCTCATGAAGCGATGTAAGAATCTTAAGTTTGTTGAAAAACATTTGGAATTGATGCTTGAAAAAAATATGCCAAAGGCTCAAGATGCTTTAGATTTTTTTTATGAAATTAAAGATTTGGCTGGAAAATAAATATGGTTTTAAAGCAAATTCCAACTCAAGAAGATTTAATGAGGCTGTATTGGGAGCTTTCTCAAATGGGCGCTCCCTGTATAGGAGAAAAGAAAAAATGGGCTTATCATTTGCCACCGCCACGCCATTCAAAAGAAGAGTTGGTTTCCTTGGCATGTGAAATGGTGCGATATGATCCAAGGCTTCTTTCTATTTTAATCATTTATTTGATAGAACATTGGCAGGAACTCAATCCTCTCCATTTAAGGAAGGCGTGTTTTCAAATAAAAACACCTCAAGTGGTAGGTGTCTTAAAAGAATTTATTTTAGAATATAGTCAAGGTTTGGAATTAAAATATTTCCTAGAATATGTAGTCAAGGGATTAAGGCCCGTTTCTCCTCAGCTATTTTTTATAGGGCTTTTTTCTATCGGTAGCCACAAACATGAACTCATGGCTCAACGAAGTTTAAAGCAATATTTAAAATGGGGATTTTTAGGACGAGAACGTCCTTTGGTAAATCTGGTATCGAAACAAGCCGTGGGAACCTATGATTTTCAAACTCGGAAGAAAATTATTTTTAATATTCTCCATGCTCAAAAATCCTTTTCATTAAAAGAGTATCTTGGTGCCTTGGACCATACTATTTCTAGGCAGCAAGCCCTCTATGATTTAAAACATTTCCGGAATTTAAAGCTTACCGGCCATGGTAGGGGTGCAAAGTGGAAATTAGTGGCTTGATGAAACTCAAATTTTAAGATACATCAAAACAAAAATGAATCAGAAAAAAATTTTTATCGCCATGAGTACGTTTGGAGAGTATGGAAAAGATCCGCTCACGCTTCTTCAAAATGAAGGGCTTTCTTATTCTTTAAATCCTTTAAAAAGACGCCCCAGCTCAAAAGAAATTATTGAAATGGCCAAAGACTGTGAAGGCATTATTGCGGGGGTAGAGGCATATGATGCCACTGTTTTAGATCAGTTGCCAAAATTACAGTGTCTGAGTCGCTGCGGGGTGGGAATTGATACTATTGATCTTGAAAAAGCTAAGGAAAGAAAGATTGCTGTGTTAAATACACCAGAGGTGGTCGTCCAGCCTGTGGCTGAGCTGACACTGGCTATGATCTTTGATTTGCTTCGCAAGCTCACATTTCACACTTTAAAATTTAAAGAAAAAAAATGGGAAAAACAGGCTGGAAGTCTTCTGTCTGGTAAAAAAATAGGAGTTTTAGGATTGGGAAGGATTGGAAGGCGTGTGGCTGAGCTTTTAAGAAAGTTGGATGTCCAAGTTTTGGGAGCTGATCTTTATCCAGATCAAAAATGGGCGATTACACACGGGGTGGTTCTTTTATCTATGGAAGAGCTCATTCGAACAGCCGATGTCCTTTGTCTTCATCTGTCTATTTTAAAAGAGAATCCTTTTCAGTTGGGAGAAAAAGAAATTTTAAGTATGAAAAAGGGAGCAGCGTTGGTTAACGTGTCTCGCGGATCTCTCATGGATGAAGAGGCTCTTTATGGTGCTTTAAAAAACCATCATTTAAGTGGGGCAGCACTCGATGTTTTCCAAGAAGAACCTTATTTTGGGAAATTGACTGAATTGGACAATGTGATTCTCACACCTCATATTGCTACACTGACAGAGCAATCCAGACTTCAAATGGAAGTAGCCTCTGTGCAAAATCTTATTGATTATTTTGAGACGAATATGGTCAAATCCTAAAAAAGGAGAACAAGCATTTCAGGCTGCTAAATCATTTTTGTCCTACGCTAAGATAGTTTTTCAAAAGCTTCAAACAATATATGCTTCAGCTCAAACTAACCCAAAATCATAAGTTGTTCATTTGATCTTGCTAAAATTGCGTTGATTAAGGAAATATTTGAAGAGAGTGATTTACCATTTGAGGTAGATGTCACTGATCTTTCTCGTGTTTCAGACGTTTTTCGAAAAAAAGTTCTTCAAGAAGACTTGCCTTTATCCTAAAAATCAAACCGTAAGTATAAAAAAAGACTGTCGTAGCTTTGATCCATTTTTTTAGCTTCTTCTGGATTAAAGAGTGTCATGAGCTCTGATGGCAGCTCATCATTTTCAAATCGCAATGTTCCTCCCAAAAAGCTTGTCCAGCCAACTTCTTCTGTTTTATTTTTTGGATGATCTGGGGGTATTCCAATTTCTAATGTAAAATACATTCCCCGTTGCGTGGCGGTATCCACTTGGTTTCGATACGGAGAGATTTGGATGTCATTATCTTTGCTAAAGTTTAAATTTCTTTTATTATAAAAACCGCCACATTCAAACGTGATATCTCCAGGGTAATTTGCGGTGGCTTTGAGCTGGCATTTGGCTTCAAGCATGATGGAATCATCAAAGTCTGCGCCATTTTTCATGAGATTTCCTTTGGGAGGTTTTCCTTTTTGAGCCAGATAATAATCTTTCCACTCTTGGGTGATGAGAGATTGATCTCCCTTTAACATAAATCCAGCCGTGTACCGAGCGGTAGAAGCACTGGCTTCCATGCGAAGAAGATTTTTTGCGACTTCGGGCAGAAAACGAAATGTGAGGCCATAATTTAGAACTCTTTGATCTCCAAAATTTCGGATATTATCTTCTCTTTGTTTCAGGAAAGTTGCATTGGGATTGATAGCAACAAGCGGGTTGTTTTTATTTCCAAGGGCAAACCAGTAGGGCACTGCCAGAGTTAAGATTTCTCCATCCCAGCGATAAAGCTCATCGCCTCTAAAATCTCCTTCAAGCTTTAAAATATTATTAAATGAGGGGTTATATCTGGGATCTCCTCCTCGATACGGATCATTGACGGTAAAAAATTCAAGTCCCCCATGAAAAGCAACTTCGCCCTCTGTGGCTCCTGTGGCTAGAACAAATTTAATATAGCTTAGTTTTTTATTAAAAGGACTTTTTAAAGACGAGGTGTCTTGAGGCTCTGGATTAAAAACCTGCGTTGTATCATTTTGGGATTTGGCAAATTGAGGAAAAGAAAGAATGGTGACAGCGCTTTTTTCTTTTTCAATCTGAAGACTTGCAATGAGCAGTATGCTTCGAGTGCGACTGATAAGTTTTGGATCCATAGTTGGAGTTTCTTTAATTTCTTGATCTAAAGATTGGAGTTTTAAAATGAGTCTGGCGTTGACAGGATTTCGTTTGGCTTCCGGAGAGCGCAAAAGATCATTCGTAACCCACACAATGGCCAATTTTAAAACTTCCAATTGACCTTCCAAAGTTTTGTGCATGTTAGAAGCTGTGAGTAAATAACCAATGTTGGCTTTGGTAAATGCAGCATAGGGTGGGGGCTCAATCTCGCCTGTTTTGTCTTTGTTGGCGGTGAGGTAGGGGAGATCGGCATTTTCATAAATAAAAATGCTTTGCTTGACCGAAGGTAAAAGAATGTAGTTTACAGCCAACGCGTCTCCATCTTCGTCATGGCTAAAGAGTGATTCTAATTTTAAAGCACGATTTAAAGAAAAGCGCATGAGCAAAAGTTCTCGGGTGTCTTTGGCTTCAACCACACACTCTTGGATAACTTTAACCAAGGATTTTCTTTTTTGATGTGTATCGAGCTTTTTAAGATCCAAAAGAAAGTCTTTGAGTTTTAAAGCCGTATTTTGTGCCCATTGGCGAATATCATCTGTGATTTCTTCTGCGTGAAGTACGGTCTCCGCTCCTTCATCAAACGTAGATTGTGGAACCGCTTCTTGGGCGAGGAGATCCCTCGCTATGCTCGGGATGACAAAACTAAAAATTAAGCTGAAGATATAAAAATAACGCATCGGTCCTCTCTGTCATTTGATGAGCTTCTTCGGGGTTAAAAAGCGTCATGATTTCTTTGCCTAATTGTGTTGAATCAACCTCCCACCGCAGTCCTACGGTGCCATTGGAAGCTTTGTTGTCGATTCGATGTTCTAGGGATACAAGCGTTCCCCATTCATCTATATTTTGATCTACTTGTTTTAAATAGGGTGAGGATTTGTAGGCTTTTTTGCCGTATTTTCGGGGCCCATCGAGACTAAGTTTGCTAGCCGTATAATATCCTCCACATTCAATGAGAAGATTATTTTTTCCATCTTCTGTGGGTCGAAGGCGACATAGGGCTTCAATCGTTGTAGCATCATTGAGGTCTAGATCCTCTTCCATGAGTTTTTTGGACGTGTTATCTTGCACTATTTTATTATTTTGTGATTCGTAGGCATTTTTCCATTCCGGAGTACCCACGGCATCTCCATGGATCATTCTGACCGATCCTTCCCCTGACCAATAGGCGTCTATAGAGATATTAACTTTTTTAGAGTCTTGAGGGCCGATATGCGTTCCTACGCCTAAATTCCAGGCACGAGTTTTTTCAATATTAAACATCCAATTTGCTTTGTAATTGTAGAGCTCAACATAGGGGCCACATTGAATGTAAGGAGTAATGCAAAATTCTTCTCGTCCTGCGAAGGTTATGAGATGGCATTCAGAACGTCTTACGTCACCCGATCCAACGTCTAATTGTGCTTTCACAAGTTTTAATTGAGTTCCTGTGGGATTATGGAAATTAATGGGGGCGTCATTTCTGGGTTGAATTTCTCCTTCCAGGTGAAGAATCCCTTGTGGGCCTTGAGTATGTCCGGGATAA
>JAHFEZ010000014.1:0-10063 GCA_023248265.1 Deltaproteobacteria bacterium | reverse complement strand
TGTCTACAGTTTGAACTTTTTTGAGTTCTTGTTCTAAATTTTGTAATTTTAAAATAAGCCGTGCGTTGGCAGAGTTTCTTCTGGCTTGGGGTGAGCGCAAAAGATCATTGGCAATCCATACCGTAGATAACTTTAAGATTTGGAATTGTCCTTCCGGGGTTTTATTCATATTAGAAGCGGTCAGTAAATATCCCACATTAGATTTTGTAAAAGCAGCATAGGGTGGAGGTTCGATTTCGCCTTTGGGTTTGTCTCGGTTGGCTTCTAAATACGGAAGATCTGCTTTTTCATAAAGTGTAATGGCTTGCTTAACCGCAGGAATAAGAATTTGATTGACGGAAAGAGCATCTTCTTCGCCAAATGTAGTGTCGAGTTTTAGCGCGCGGTTTAAGGCAAAGCGCATGAGTAAGAGCTCTCTTTTATCTTGAGCTTCAGCTACACACTCTTTCATGATTTGTACGAGGATATCTCTTTTTTCTGGAAGAGAGAGTTTTTTAATTTCTTTGAGGAGTTCTTTTAATTTAAGGGCTGTATTTTGCGCCCAGAGTCTGACGTCTTCACCAATATCATTGGGATTAATGACAACTTCTGCGCCTTCGTCGTAGATGGATTCTTCATTAGAAGATTCTTTTGGACATTGACTGTGGGCATACAGTGGGAAGATGCATAAGAGAATTAAAATAATTTTTTTCATAAAGTCCTTCATCTAGAAATTTGAAGCATCGTTACGGAAGCAGCTCCCCCGAGACCTAGGCCACCTCCAAGTAAAGTGACAACAGAGGCTCCATTGGTAAAAATTCCTAGATCTGCTTGAAGAAATATGGCCGCTGTGACTCTGGGGCCAAAATAAGTACCCGTGATATCTCCTAATCCAAAATACTCTATGCTAATAGCATCAAAAGAAAACAAAGCACTCAGCCCAAGGCCTACCAAAAGAACTTTGTAGTTTCCTCCTGTGCCCTGACAATGGAGTTCTAACGACTTATCTCCTATCTCTTCTGTGGTTATGTGAATGACGAGTGCGCCCAACGTTTGCGGGCCGTTCTGGCTTACGCAGGTTAAAATGCCTGCTTGGGGTTTTAAAAAGCTTAGATCAAAAGAACTATCCTTGCTTTCTTCCTGAAGGGGCTGTCTCAGAGGAGTGATGTCTTTAGAGATACTTTCTTTGTCATAACTTAAGGGGGGGGTGATTTGAGTGTTGCTTTCTGGAACAATATCTTTGGCAACTTCTAGTAGTGTGGTTCTGAGTTTATTGTTCAAGGCATATGTAATTTGGCTTGGTGTGATGGTTTTCAATTCCTCTAAAAGTTTTTGAAGTCTTAAAATAGTATCTGCGTTGACAGAATTTCTTCTGGCCTTGGGGGATCGAAGAAGATCATTTCCAATCCATGCTGCTGAGAGTCCTAGAATATTAAATTGTCCTTGTAGAGTTTTATTCAAATTTGAGGCATTGAGTAAATAGCCGATATTAGATTTCGTGTATGTGGCATAGATGGGAGGTTCGATTTCTCCTTCAGGTTTTCCTCGGTTGGCTTCGAGATAGGGAAGATCACTTTGTTCATATAAAAGTATCGCTTGTTTCACAGCGGGGAGTAAAAGGTGATTGATGACCAAAGCGTCGTTATCGTGCACAAATTCTTTTTCAAGCCGAAGTGCTCGATTTAAAGAAAAGCGCATGAGCAAAAGCTCTCGTTTGCCTTGCGCTTCTGAGACACTTTCTTGAATGGTTTGAAGAATAATATTTCTTTTATCAGATACGGAGAGTTTTTTAATTTGAGAAAGGAGTTTTTTAAATTTCAGGGCTGTATTTTGTGCCCACAGTCTTACATCGTCTCCAATGTCTTCAGGATTAATCGTAGTGTCGACACCTTCGTCAAAGACGGATACAGGAGATTCTTGGGCGAAGAGATCCCTCGCTACGCTCGGGATGACACAAATGGCACTCAGAATGACACACAGGGTACTCAGGATGACAAAAATAATTGTCATTCTGAGTACGAAGTGTGAAGAATCTTTTTTATTCATTTTTTTAAAACCGATCCTTGTATTTATTGCGAAGTTCTGAAAGTTTAGATGAATACCATTCGTTTGGATGAGCAATGCTTGGTTCTGTTATTTCTAGAAGATCTGCACGATTGCCAACAGGAGAATTAGAGGCCGAAATGCAAGTCTCTAAAAATTCTATAGTAGGCTTTGTATTTGTCATAGTAGTTTTTACGCGTGTAATATCTAAAATCGTTGGAGAAAGAGATAAGAATTTAGGTGCATATTTTACAACAAAATGATCAATCGCTAAAAGATATTCTTCAGTTGGGCTTGAAACTCCAGGTTTTAATAATTCTATAAAATCATCTACGGTTTCCACATAATCAATGGCTATTTCCATGGTCGTGATACATTCATTAATTTTATCTGATCGTGCTTTAGTGGCTGTTACAATTTCAAAGATCTTTTTTTTCTCTGAACGATTTACGGGCTTTGAAACTTCTACAGGGACAGGAGGCGGTGGCGGTTCAGGGGCTACGACAATGGCAGGAGTGGGTTTAGAGTTTGCTTCTGGGACAATCTGGTGTGCCGAGTCTAAAAGGGTGCTTCGAATCATGTTATTTAAAGATTGTGTGGGACATTGAATATCTTTTAGAGAGTGGTCTAACAGTTCAAGGTTTACAATAATTCTGGCATTGGTGGGATTTCGTTTGGATTCAGGAGATCTAAGTAAATCTTTGGCCATCCATGCAATCGCTAATTTTAAAATTTCAAATTGTCCTTCTAGGGTTTTATTCATAATGGAAGTCACCAATAAAAACCCCACATTGTATTTTGTAAAATTGGCATAGTAGGGTGGAATAATTTCTCCTTCGGGTTTACCCTGATTGGCTTCGAGATAGGGAAGATCGGCTTGCTCATAGAGAGTCATGGCTTGTTTAACAGCAGGCAAAAGAACATAGTTCACAGCCAAAGCATCATCTTGTCCTTGAAAGGTTTGCTCAAGCCTTAAGGCTCGGTTGAGGGAAAAGCGCATGAGAAGAAGCTCTTTGGTATTTTGAGCTTCTCGAACGCTTTCTGTAATGGCGTTAATTAAAAATATTCTTTTATTGGCCATGTCTATCTTCTTAAGTTGTTTTAAAAGTTCTCTAAATTTTAAGGCTGTATTTTGTGCCCACTGACGAACATCGTCTCCAATGTCTTCAGGGTTAATCGTAGTGTCAACTCCTTCATCAAAGATAGAAGGAGGGGTGACTTCTTGGGAAAATACAGAAGAAAAAGAAATTGAGAGAATACAGAAAGTTAAAAAAATAATTTTATTCATCTTTCTCCTACGATTTTTTTGGATGCATCCAAAAGCGCATAGCGAATGCGATTGTTGAGTTGAGAAGTAATGTCCCTTTCACACACCGCTTTCAGTTCTTGATCCAAAGATTGCATGTCTAAAATAATGCGTGCATTTACCTGATTTCTTCTGGCTTTGGGGGATCGTAGCAAATCGTTTGTGAGCCAAATAACGCTGTATCTGAGAACATAAAACTGTCCGATGGGTTCTTTGTTCATCGTTGAAGCCGTGAGTAAAAACCCCACATTGGATTTTGTAAATTGAGCATAATAGGGGGGTTCGATTTCGCCTGCAGGTTTGCCCTTGTTGGCTTCTAAATAGGGAAGGTCGGCTTCTTCATAAAGCGCAATGGCTTTTTTTATCGAAGGAAGAAGGATATAATTACTGATGAGTGCATCTTCTTGACGAGCAAAGAGGCCTTCGAGTTTTAGGGCCCGATTGAGTTCAAAGCGCATGAGCAAAAGTTCAGCATACCCTTGAGCTTCTTGGACGCTGTCTCGAATGGCGCAGAGCAAATATCTTCTTTTTTGTTCTGCATTTAAGGCCCGTGCTTTTTTAAGCACCTCTTTGAGTTTCAAAGCTGTATTTTGTGCCCATTGGCGAACGTCTTCTCCAATATCTCTAGGATCAATCGTGTCTTCTGCCCCCTCATACGCATTCCCGATTGGAGGATAGTGCAGCGGCATCTCTTGAGTGGAGCCTACAGCACAAGATGCAAGTATTCCAAGGGTGATGATACTATAGATTTTCATAAGACTAGTCTCTTTCAAGTTCCCATGTGCTTTTAGACAAAGACGAAATTGTGGTTACGTATTTAGTGCCATAGATTCCCAGTCCCAAAAGTCCTCGTACAACACGTCTTGAAAAATAAACCACAGAAGAAATTTCTTCGCTTTCTTCTTGTCCATAGCGATCTTTCACAATGTGTCTTAAAACAAAAAGACCCGGGATGCCTTCGTCTGAAATACGATAAAGCCCGCTATTGGTTGGATCTTTGGGGAAAGACACTTCAGCCCAGCTTCCTTCGTTATCTGATTTTACGAGAAGCTCATTATCCCCCTTTTGAAAGCGAGCGTTTCTGAGATCGCGATACACTTGAGGCGTTCTTCCCCAATGAAAGCGAATCACTTCTCCAAATACACTGTCTTCTTTGGCAGGTTTAAGCTCGAGCATCATCCGACCTTTTTCCACTTGATGAAGGGCCAAAGTCATTTGAGGCTGTCCTTCAAACGGCGGAAGAAGTGTGGCTTTGTCCTGACTTAAAACAAACTTAAATAAGTCTGATTGAGTCGGAGAAGTGGGTGTTGAAAAATAAGCAGCAGACGCTTTATCTAATCTTTCTAAAATGACCACAAAGCTATCGGGTACTTGTGGACTATAAGAAAGAAGAGTCAGCTGATATTCATCATTCGAATTTAACCCACGGCCTACAAAACTGCCTTCTTGAATGACAAGAGTATCTTTAAGATACTCGTGCAACCGAACGAAATTTTGCAGATTTGCAAAAACCATCTGGGGGAATATGAGTCCAGCCAGAATGAGGGGTGTGATTTTTTTATACATGTTTCCTCCTTTTTTTGTGTGCCAGGTGTTTCTATCTATGTCGACAGTGTTCTGTGCAGACATGTCTGCCATACTCAATGTCTTGAAGTTCCTTACTGATCGCCGTCACCGTGTCACGGGTATAATTAGTCAACATTCGTGAATTTGGAAAGGGCGTTTTTTCGCCATTTAAGAAATGGCAAATCAGTGAACTGAGGCTGGCCAAGGTGTAGCCAACGCATTCATATTTCCGACGGAAAATGGAATCTCCAAGATCATTTGTGGCCCAAGCTGTGATGTTGTCGAAGAATAAGAGCTCATAGGTGTCGCTCCCCATGCCTTCAGCGCGTAACAAAGCAAAGTCTAAGAGAGATTGCACATATTTTCCAAACTCCGCATAGAAAGTGTCTTGGTTATACAAGGGTTGATGGCATATAGGGCATAGCAAGTGAGCTTTACATGGAAAACCTGGACGGCAATCTGGGCAATTTCTATCCCAGCTGCAAAAATGATCATGGTAGAGAGGGAGTACCACCGCTTGATCAAATTTTAAATTTACTTCCATGATGAAGGTATACAAATGGGAAAGCAAGGTTGCGACCACTTGATCTTCAAAGGGGCCCGGCTTTCGAGTGAGTTCATTATTAAGGGCCAATCCCCGAGAAAGCGAGCGCATGGTTAAAAGCTCAAAGGGAACACCACTTTTGGGATCTCGATAGTTATCAAGGGCCAGCTGAAGTCCTTTGACCAAATAGAGCCTTGCTTCTCCAAAATTTCCTTGTGCAATGCGAGCATAGCTTTTGTATTCTTGTAAAATAGCTCGTGTCGATGAACACCATGCATTAATATCATGCCAGTAAACATCATCCGCTACTTGTGGGTTGACCAAGTCATGATGATGAGGCGCTCTTTCGTGGTCGTGAGGATAATATCTTTCTTCCGTGCCATCGCCACCGCCGCCCACATTGGTGCCATTTCCTGAGAAAGCAGGCGTGCCAAAGCACAGTATGGCTAAAAGAGTCAATAGGGTTTTCGTTAAGGTTTTCATTAGAGTTCTCATTAGAGTTCTCATGGGGTCCTCCTTTTTGTGGTTAAGGAAAAAAGTTGAAAATTAAGTTGCAAAACTTCTCTTCCTTCTCCGGGTTGACAACTAAATTTAGAGTTGAGTTCATCTCTAAATTCTTCAATGCGTTTTTTGATGGACTCATAGTCCTTTTCTTTCACGCAAATGGTTAAAGAGCTGGGGTCTCGTTCCAAAATTTCTTCATGTGCAATAGATTCTTTGGCCAAATCAATCATTTGTTGATGAAATTTTTGAATTGCAAGGCTTTTAACTTCTTGGAGATATTCTAGCTTTGGATAAACTTGGGTGAGCTTTCCCTTGGCAGTACGCTTTAAAAGTCCCATTTTTATGAGCAGATCCAGCGCTTTTCGGGCCTGAGGTTTTGTAATTTTATTTTTGAGTGTACTACAGATCCAATCTAAATCTTCTTGAAAGTCAGAAAGATTTACAAGTTCATGAATGGCAACATAAAACCAATGGGAGAGGTATTCATAAAACTGGGCATCCATTTTAAACGCCGCATCTTCTTTATGTTGAGAAATTTTGGTGAGTTCTCCAAAGTAAAAGTCTTTTACTTCTTTTTGCTGCGTTTGATTAAACTGAATTAAGTTTTCAAAATACAAGGCTTCTTTTTTTCCCAAACTTAAGCCCACGACAAAATTTCTTAAATTATTGTGGGTAATGTTTCTTGTGCCATCCATCACACGCTTAAGATAATTTGGGGATGCAAGGGCTGCTTTTTGAGAAAACACAGCATAAGAATAACGAGGATTTATCTTTTTCTTTCCGACGTAAAAATCTTTTAAAAAGTCTCTGTAGTTTTTATATTGGTAAATATTGAGTTCCATAATTTTTAAAAAATATAACTTGCTTCATAGAAGAGGCTCGGATATATGTCAACCTCAAATTTGAATTTTGATCATTTTTCATTACCAGTTGGTAAAGGAGAAGCATGGATAGGTTAGGATGGAGATGGAGTTTGGGAGTTGTTCTTTTTTGTTGGATCTCCGCTATCGTTGAGATGACCGGTGGGATGGCATACGCAGAAGAAATTCCTTATTTTAATCCGTATACTCAGGATTTTTCAGCACGAGAGGCTAAAAAAATTTATGTCTCTTCTCAAGTTGTGGTCTATGACGACGCCAAAAATTCTAAAGGACTAACCAAGGAATTTCTGGATGAAATCGTTCGAGAAATTGAAGAAAACCTGTTGCCCAACTATTCATTTTTATTTTCTTTTTTAGACAATGGGCCAAAATTCCCTATTTATTTTATTTTTTCAGATCAGCTCAAGCGCAATGGAGGAGCTTCGGTTCTCTATCAGGCTTTTTACACGCCTTTTTATAAAGAGCGCTATGGGTATGAAGCTATTTTGGTCAGCACCTTAGATATTAAAAAAGAAGAACTTTTTTCTTTTATCGCACATGAGCTTTTTCATTTGTTCTACCGGCTCAAAGAGGCTCACCCGCCTGTTTGGATGGATGAAGGGTTGGCACAATTTTTTGCCTACCACATGACAGGATTTGTGCCTCAGCTTCAAGTGGCCAAATATTTTGAAGACCCTTTAGTGGCGCTAGAAGAATTTCCAGAAGGCCTGCCTCGGTATTATGGGCACGCGTTTTTATTTTTTTTCTATTTAAAAGAGCATTTTTTAACGACTCAAGATTTACCGAAGCTGGCCATTGTTTCTCATCCTAAAAATTTATTTGATGAGGCTACGTGGAAGAAGATTTTACGAGAATTTTCTTTGGCCAAACTTTTAAATACAATTTATTTACATGAAGAAAGACATTATTCTTTAAAGCCTCTGTTTGGAAAAGTTCGGCCCTTGCAGTTCTTACCTTCCAATTTTTTGCCCCAACATGCTCTTACGGTGTATCTTCAAGGTTCTCCAGAAAACAGGAAGGTGATATCCGATTTATGGGCACGCCTTAAAGAAGGGTGGAGCACGGAACTTATTTTTGTGATTTCTCCTGCGTATCGAAAAATCACGATTACCGAAGACGATTCCCTTCTTTCCGAGTCTGTTCCTTACACGATTGTTTTTAATATATATTAAGGAGTAATAAGTAAATCCACTGCATTGGACCATGGACCTGAGCCATCGTTATTTCTGGCTCGTACGCGATAGAAGTAGGTAACAGAGGCTTGGTCTCCTCCTCGATAAACACCTGCTTGCAAGCTAGCGGATGTTGTTTGGGCATCTCCCAGCAAAGGATTTTGTGGATTTGAAAAAGAATGATCCGAGGCGCTTTGGCATTCATAAGAGGTTGCACCTGGCACAGCTGTCCATCTTAATGTAAATCGATCTCCATAATGAAGTCTTTCTCCTGGATCGGTTAGAGTAGGGGCGACCGTTGGTGCATTCCCTCTGAATGCTGGTGACCTGGGATTGATGATGACGCTGGCAACATTGGACCATTCTGCTCTTTGTCCGGCAGGATTTGCACGAACTCGGTAGTAGTAGGTTGTAGGTTGAGTGACTTCATGATGAAACGCATATGATCTTCCTCCTAAATTTACACTTCCAGAAACAGGATTAAAATTAGAAGACGTAGATTGTTCAAGATAGTACCAATCTGTGTATTGGCTGGGTTGATTCCAGGTTAGCGTATACATTTGATCAGAAAGTACTTGAGAAGGACATGTGAGATGAGGAGCTGGAATCGGAGGAAGTTCTGGGCGAGAGGGCTCAGGAAGGACTGTCATGTCTACTGTGTTAGACCACATTCCAGGATCCTGGTTGATTTTGGCACGTACTCGAAAATAGTAAATGGTAGATTGAGTAACTGTGGGGTTAAAAGCATTATGGGTTCCCCAACGTAGCTCTTGTGTTTGGGTGGACGCGTTTCTAAAAGTTCTATCTGTCGTAAATTGATATTCATATTCCGTAGCCCCTTGGACTTCTGTCCAATTGATTCGAAAACTTCTACCAGAATAAATATCAGTGCCAGGGTCTGTAACTTGCGGTGCTGGAATGACGCGTAAGTTTAAAGGTTTTATTCTTAGATTTTTTTGAAAGGTGGTTTGGGGTTTGATGGTTTGTGTTTGAAGATGACCTGGGCCTGTTCCAGGCCCTGCCCATGCCAATGAAAGAGCGCCTAATGTCATTGAGATCATAAAAGATAAAAATGTTTGTTTCATGTTTTATGGATAGCTAATGGCCATTCTTCCAACTGCTGTTGTGAGAGCGCTATCAAAGTTTACAATCTTTGCTCTCCACTCCGTGCCCTTTTGAATGTGTTCTCCCGTGACATTGAATTCTACACTTAAAGGGCTGGGTCCATCTTTTCGTGCGTAATACGCTGTTTGTCCTGGACCGTTTAAAATCAAAGCCATTTGATTGGCATTTCCTTTCCAAGAGGCACTGATTTTAATGATGCCGGGTGTTGTGACAGCAAAGGCAACCTCTTTGTCTTTGCCACTGGAAGCCCCAATGAGATTAAAATTATAACCTATCGTTCTGTGCTTAGGTGTCATCAGTGTTCTCATTGCTTGTATGTTGACGGGCGTTACTATTGTTTGCATGCGCGGATAATCTAAATAGAGCTTACCTTTGGCTGTCGTATTTTGCTGGTCAAAATTAGCGATACTTAAAGACCAATTTCTGCCTTTGTTGATATGTTCTTGGGTGACATCAAAGGAAAGAGAAAGAGGGCTGATCCCATCTCTTCTTGCATAATAGCCTTGTTGCCCAGGGCCATTTAAGACGAGGGCCAGTTGGCCGGCATTGCCTGTCCACTGAGCATTAACTTGGATTGTTCCCGGGGTATTCACAGTGAAGAAAATTTCTTTTCTGTTGTTACGTGTAGATATTAAGTAAAAACTGTAGCCCTTGGCTGTGGTTGAAGGAATATAGGTTTGTCCTGAGCTGGGCTGGGAGGGCTGTTGTTGTTGATCTCCTCCACCTTGGCTATACCCGCCTCCTTGATTTTGAGGTGTGCCTTCTCCCCCTTGATTTTGTGGTGGTGGCGGTGTTTGTCCATATCCTCCACCTTGATCTTGAGGGGGCGGTGGATTTTGTGAAGTATAGGTGCCTCCACCTCCTTGATCATATGTGCCTCCTCCTTGATTTGATGGAGGGGGATAGCTGCCTTGATCTGAGGGGGGAGGATAATTTCCTTGGT
>JAHFEZ010000056.1 GCA_023248265.1 Deltaproteobacteria bacterium | reverse complement strand
GACACCTTTTTTATTTTAAGAATTAAAATTGCTATCTGAGAAGATCGTCGAAATGAATGCCTAGGTTAACATTGATGCCATAGGAATGCTCATCGGCATTGGGTTTGTGAATAGCTTCCCACGTCTCTCGCAGAGTGGAATTATTAGGGGCCAACCGCATCGCTTCTTCTAGCGCACGAAAGGAAGCCTGCCGATCTCCCAACTTCCAATACGCATAGCCCAAGTAACGATAGCCCTCTGAAGAATTAGAGTTTTGAGCAATCATTTGTTCTGCTTCTTGTTTAGTGCGAGTAGGATCACCGGCTCGAGTACGAATCATACGGGCTAATTCGGCAAGTTCTGAATCCCCTCGATTTAAGTTTTGGGCCCTTTGCAAAAGCGTTTCCATCTGCGCCCAATACGCATCATCTTCTCTTTTAAAGTTTTTTGTGGTTGCCATATCAATAACCCGACCCATTAACACTGCTTTAGCAGCCCCATAAATATGAGGATCCACCTCTAACATACGCTCAGCAATAGCAATGAGATGGGTTGTATCCATATTGCCTTTTATCATTTTCGAAAACTCCAAAGCCAGCTTATCAACCAAAAGGGGCAAATTAGAAATTTCAGAAAGTTTTTCATCACGATGTTGCCAGGTAGAAATACCAGCACGAAAAAAATAAAGAGCCGAAATGCAATTTTTTGCTTGGGTTTCCCACTCTTCTTTGGTGGGAGGAATCTCAATTTGAGCCATGAAAGCCCCGCATTGCTCCGCATACTCTTTTTGAAGTTGAACAAATGTTTCTGGCGGGTTCGTACACGTTTTCGAATCAGGAAATTTTTTTAATCGGGGAGGATAAGAAAAATCATTCAAATCCAAGCGCTGAAGTTCTGTCCAAAAATCCAAGCATTCTTGCGAAGTCGTTGGAATAGAGCTTGTCACCTTTTCTTCTGACTTTAATCGAGGCACTTCTAATATCTTTTTTAAACTGGCTTTGGATGGGCCTTCACTTTGAGGAAGAAACACAGGGGCAATAAATTGCTTCTGCTGCCACTTAAAAAAAACAACCCCTCCGCCTATGAGAACTAAAAATAAAATTGTTACGAAAGTTTTATTTTGAAGCATGGAATCCTTTGAATTCTCCTATCAATAAGACGAAAAAAAACCCTAATCGCAATTTTCATCACGATTAGGGTTTTCAGTTAAACAACAAAAGTTAATTTAGAAGCGGCCTCTTCCACCACCTCTACTGCCACCGAAACCACCGCGACCACCACCACCGCCACCGCCGAAGCCACCACGACTACCGCCACCACCAAAACCTCCTCTACTTTCACGAGGGGCCTGAGGACGAGCTTCCGAGACAACAATGGCGCGTCCTTCGACTTCAGTGCCATTGAGTTTCGTAATCGCATCAGTTGCTTCCTGATCGGATGCCATTTCGACAAAGCCGAAGCCTTTGCTACGACCTGTGGCACGATCTGAAATCACAGTTGCTGATTCTACAGTACCTGCTTGTGCAAACAATTGTTGAAGAGAGCCTTCCGTTACTGAAAACGCAAGGTTACCTACGTATAGTTTTTTTCCCATTCTAATTTCTCCTTAATTGGGGATCCATCACTAAGAGGACATGAGCACCATGCTCGAAAGCTCTAAGGTCGGACATATTTACAAGCCATCTATATAAACCATCTTGATCCTAATTACAACATTTAGTTTTAGTGCCTCAAACCCTGGCTTAAGTACCTAATTTTTATGTGACTTTTGCTAATCCAGTAGTGTAATATCATTTCTGTTTCTAAAAGGAGGTATCGTTTATGAAAGTTATAAAACTGTGTCTATGTCTTTTCTTTTTAACTTTTCCAGCTCAAGCAATGGTGCTTTTAATCGATGGAGATCGGGGATTTAATTTTGAAAATGAATATAAAGAAGCCTTACAGCTGGCCCATCAGGAATTTAATTATTGGGACATTGCCAAAAAAGGAACCCCTCCTTTAATTCATCTGGAAAGACATCCTCTGGTGGTGTGGATCACAGATGGTTCTCAAACATCTTTTAGTTTTGAAGAAGCCCATACCTTGGCTGCTTATCTCCAAAAAAAAGGGAAAGTCATTATCCTGGGATACAACACGGGCTATGCTCTTCACGACCTGTGGCTTGATCAAGCTTTTTTTGGATTTGAATATAGAGGGTCCACACTAGATCCTGTAGAGATCCAACAATACACAGGACAAAAAAATTTACTGGCCAAAACAGATCATGTGGAAGTAACCCGAGATGGAATGACTTTGTATCAAATCGATGGAGGCCCTCACAATCCCCTATTTGGAAAACCCTGTGCGGTTAAAACCATGAAAACAACTTGGTTTGGTTTTGATTTAACAGATATCCCAACGCCTTTTGACCGCGCTGAGCTTTTGGACAAAGCAATTCTTGATTTAATACCACAGCATTAATCTGTGGGAGAACATGCGGTATGTCACAGGAAGTGACCCTACAGTATCCCCATCCACTTCAAGTTGTACCTTTGCCTCAGAAGTAGCTTTAAGCGTATGGCAGGAAATGCGCTCCACCCCATCAACTTCCAACACTTTGCCTTGATAGATTTTTCTCATATTTAAAAGTCCTTGAAGTTTGGGAAGATCTTTAACAACCGTCAAATCAAAAAGACCATCTGTGATGGAAGCTTTTGGCCCCCACAGCATCCCGCTTCCACTATATTTTCCATTGCAAACAAAGAGATTATTGATCACCACACTTCTTTTTTCTTTTCCATCAATTTCCAGATCTACTTTTGGATTTTGATACGTTAAAAATGTAAAAAGGGTTGATCCCAAATAAGTGGCCGTAGCCCCTAAGGACTTGCCAAAAGTCTTAGAAGACCGATTCACTCGATCCACAATTTCTCCAGAGCAACCAAAACTAGAAATATTTAAAAAAAGACGACTCTCCGATTTTCCTTTTTTATTGAGATACGTCACATGCCCCACATCGCACAAAAGCGTACGATTTTTTTCTAAAGACTGGATTTCTTCTTCAACACTAAAAACCCCCAAGGTTTTTAAAAAATCTGACCCACTTCCTAAAGGGATGGTTCCTAACAAAGCATTGGGATTTAAAGGAACTTCATTTTCAAAAAAACCATTGGCAGCTTCCGCAAGTGTTCCATCTCCCCCCACCACTAAAACACGACCAAATCCCTTTTTTAAAAACTCTCGAACAATGGTGGTCGCCTCCCCGGCTCTTTGGGTATAAATTTCTTCACACCCTTTTAAAAAGGCACACTGTTTAGAAAGTGCTGGCCAACGTTCTTTGGCTTTTCCCCCACCTGCTGCAGGATTAATGAGAATAAGAGTCTTCATAACAATTTTCTTGGATTTAAAATACCATTAGGATCCATTTCTTTTTTCAGTTGAGAAAGAATTTCCCATCCTTCTTTCAGTTCCTTTTGAATCCATTTTTTCTTTAAAAGCCCCACGCCATGGTGATGGCTAATGGTTCCTCCCACTTTAAGACAGGCCTCCATCGCCTTATCCCACACCCGATCATATTTTTCTAAAACTTTATTTTCTTCTGTGCTCCCCACAAACGTGAAATAAATTGAACCCCCGGTTAAATAAAAATGAGAAAAATGTGCAAGAACTGTAATCTCTGACTCAATAGCTTTTTTCATTTCAGTATAAAGCAACTCCAGACGATCCCAGGTTGTAGCCACTTCAATCGTATCTAAGAGCATCCCCTCTTGAGATAAAATCTGAGTCATCTTTTTATCATTTAAATCAAACCGATGCTCCCACCAATGACGAGCTGGTTTTTCGCCAAGCTCTTTTCCTTTCTGAGAAAATAGCTTTTTGGCAACAGTTTTTTGGGCTTCGACCATTTCTTTTTCCCCTTGGAACACCAACACCAAGAGATTTCCTGAAGCTTCAACGCCAATTTCACTCAAAGCCATTTGGGTATCCACTTCATCATATAAACGCACCACGGCAGGAAAAATGTTTTTTTGAAGAAGGGTTCGAATCCCTGAAAGAGCTTCCGATATATTTTGAAATGAAAAAGAAAGAAAATCTCTCTCTTGGGGCAAGCGATGGATTTGGCACGTTGCCTCTACAATCACGCCCAAAGTTCCTTCACTTCCCAAAAAAAGCTGTGTCAGGGAAGGCCCCGTAGAAGAGCGAGGAGTTAGTTTTGTTTCTAGTATCTTTCCATTGGCCAAAACCACTGTGAGCGCCAAAAGCATATCTTCAATCGACCCAAAGCCTGTAGAGAGTTGCCCCGCAGCTCGGGTTGAAATCCAGCCTCCCAATGTTGAAATGGCAAAAGAAGCCGGAAAGTGATTGAGCGTAAAGCCTTTTTGATTTAACGCATTTTCTAATTCAGGCCCTAGGATTCCTGCTTGGGCTCGGACATAGAAAGATTCTTCATTCATTTCTTGAATATGATTTAATTTTCGCAAATCCAAAGAAATACTGTCATTTAAAACTTGAGTTCCTCCACACACCCCACTGCCTCCTCCGTAAGGAATAAGGGCTACCTTTTCTTTATTGGCCCAGGCCAGAAGCGTTTGAATATCTTCGATGGTTTCAGGCCTTACCACCGCTTTTGGAAGTTTTAGTTTTTGGCCTTGTCTTTGAAGCAAGAGCTTTCGTGGCCACAAATCTCCTGCATGAAACATCAAATCTTTTTCTTCAAAAGAAATCTTTCCCGGCAAAAGTGTTCTTAAATCAAAAACTGGCATGGGCTTTTACAAATTGAAGGATAGAGTTTAAGGGAACACCGGTGGGACACACTTTTTCACAGGCACGGCACGAAGAACAATGAGCCACAAAGTCAATATTTGAAGAAACTTCTGGTAAAGATTTTGTATAGGAAAAAGCAATATTGGCTGGCGTCAAAAATTTTTGATAAAAATTAAGGTCTGTCACCTCACACTGCGACACACACAGTCCACAAAAAATACAATTTGAGTAAGAAGAAAACTTCTGCCGCTCTTCACCTAAAAGAGGAAAAACACGATCCTTTTGATAGGCTTTTAAAAAGTGTGTAAGCCCACGTCTGCGAAACCACTTTTTAAAAGCGAAATGAAGGATCACGGCAAAAGCGAGATTTATCTTAGCATAACAAAGTTTTAACCCCTTCATACAGCCATATCCCCAGCTTTATATCCAGAGAGTAATTGTACTCCAAAGCGTGTTCCATCGTGAGTGGGATCAAACCCTTGCAGTATCGTTCCACATGCTCTCACATTCTCAAAGCACATCTCACCGAACTCATTTAAAGGAATAAGATTTTTATCTGTCTTAAGACCACATTGAAACAAGGGCTGAGATTTAAAAAATTTCTTTTTTAAAAGTTTTTGTGACTCCCAATTATGGATGGGTTCATTCTCAAAAAAGAGGGGAAGCCCAAACACCGTTTCTAAAAATTCTTTTTGTTTTTGAATCCCTCCAGAAAAAAACTTTCCTGTTGCCAATACAAAGGTATCTGCTTCTAATGTTGTTTCATTTAATTGGGGGGATGATTCATCGCAAACACGAAGGAGTGTTATTTTTTTCTTTTGATGCTCAAAATTTTTCACCTTTCCTTGAATGATGGGAATCGAAGCTTTATGCAAAGAAGCATCCAAGGCTTTTTGAAACCGAAGGCCTGGAACAGAGTGATACGTAGCCACAGTTTCATAGACGGGAAGTCCCAAATGATGCTCTAATTCTCGTTTCATATCTGAAAAAAAGTCAAAACCTAAGACCGGGGGTAAAAGTAAAATAGCATACGGATGCAGCTGAAATTTAGATTTAATTTGCTGTGCTAGTTTTCGCACTTCGTCGGGATGATCCAGTTTTTTAGCTACCATCGAAGGCAAAAGAGGAGTCTCTTGAAACCAAGGAAGAGAAGCAAATGTCACTTGCTCCCCACCTAAAAAATCACCAGAAAAATTACCAAAAGAAGAGTGAAGAGGATGCACACCCAATGCTAAAACTTTTTTTCTACCTACCGTTCTAAAATCTAAAAACTGAGACTCCATGGCAAAGGCTGCCCGCCGAACCATCCCCATATCAGACAAAAACAAATGATTTTCTGTATAAGACCCCTGCACCTTTAAAGGAAAATATTTTTTGAAAAGCTCAAATGCCGTTGGCAAAACTTCTAAATCTAACAAGTGGTAAGGATGAGTGGGATTGTCTTCTTTTGTTTTGGAAAGCGAAGTTTCAGAAATCTCAAAAACTCCTCCGGTCAATGCAGAAGCCCCCCAGCCTTTCCGTACCACCGCTACTTTTTTACCCTGAGACGAAGCTCTTAAAGCGGCCATCACTCCTGAAAGTCCACTTCCAATGACAACCACATCAAACTTCAAAGCTTTTTCCCCACAGATAGTGTTTGAGCTCCTCTTGGGCAATGGATTCCCCTTGTAAATAAGGGGTTAAAGACTTCCACCGTTTCTGTAAAAATGTTTGAACCTCATGCTTTGGATCTTTTCCCAAAGTCTCTTTTAAAATTTGGGCTGCAGGCCAAACACACTCTGTCCCCTGACATCCTCCCCACCCCAACCGTGTTCGTCTTCCAAGGTCATCCAATGACCCTGCCCACTCTTGATCAATACAGTAACGCACTTCTGCTTCCAAAACCGGCTCAGAAGCACATATCACGCGCTTCCACTCGGGGTTTTCTTCGATTAAAAATAAAATATCCCGGAGGACCCCTCCATGACGACTATACAGACGCGAAAGAGCATACGCTGGGATATGGGCCCTGAGCGCAATTTCTTTTAATTCTTCTGGCTCTATTAAATCTTCTCCTCCGGGCAAAGGCATAAGATGGGTTTTACATTTTACTTTTATTTTTAATTTTTTACACACCAGATCCGTCAGCTCTTGGCTCATGAGTCTATAGCTGGCCAATTTTCCACCCGCCATCGTGAGAAACCCACTGACTCCTTCTTTTTCATGATCAAAAATTTTATGTTCTCTCGAAAGCTGGTCTTCGAGCTTCCCCCATTCATAGAGTGTCGGCCGAATGCCCGCATAGGTTCCAATCACTCGATAGCTTCGAATGCTTGGAAAAACCTTTTCAATACCTTCCATCAGATACTGCACTTCATCATGGGTCACTTCCAGATCATCTGGATTTCCATAAAAGTCATCGTCCGTTGTTCCAATGATAGAGGTATTTTGATGAGGCAGTAAAAAAATAGATCGCTTGTCAATTGTTTCAGTCACAAATCCAATATTAGAAATACGTCGGTCAAAAACAATATGAATGCCTTTTCCAGGTCGAAGTTTCACATCCACACCTGCTTTTTGACATAGCTTGGGAATCCAAGGGCCTGCTAAATTTAAAACAATTTTACCAAAATAATTTTCTTTTTTACCTTCTGCCGTTTGAACCACTACGCCCTTCAGCTTCTTTTTGGAATCTATAGTTTCAAATAAAAAATCAATAACTTCGGCACCTAAAAGAATCTTAGCTCCATTTTTTTGAGCATCCTTGGCATTTAAAATACAGAGCCGATAGGCATCAATGCCCCACTCATCAAATGTAAGTGCCCCTTGAATATGGGAAGCCAGTCCCGGCTCTAATTGCAATACTTCTTCGTGATTGAGACGTGTATGTGTTTTTCCATTTTTAAGTCTGGCGTAGCGATCATATACTTCAAAAAAAGTTTCCAAAAGTTCGGCATAAAGCCCCTTTTCTTTATTCATGA
>JAHFEZ010000078.1 GCA_023248265.1 Deltaproteobacteria bacterium | reverse complement strand
CTTTGATTTCACACAAAGATGAATCCATTTTCTTGGATAAATAGTTCGCGCCACCTTTCGTCTTCCTCGTGTGGGGGTTCCACCAAAACTCAGATGAGGTTTGGCCCCTTTAAATAATTCAAGCTGTCAGAACTCCAAAAAAAACTCGACGAAATTCGGCCCAATTTTTTTAAGGTCTTGATTTTACAATAATTTTATAAAAGTATGATGTCCATTTCGAAATGCGTACTTTTTTTAAAAATTCGGGGTTTTGCATGCACATAGTCAATGAGAAAAACGTGGAGTTGACGGAGGTAAAGCCGCTCCAGTCAGATTTTTTTCCAGAGATTTCAGCTCAGGAAATTCGTCTGGTTTCTTCAGAGGAAACCGTAGCAGTTTTTTGTCGCGGGCTTTGTATTTTTCTATTTGAAAAAGGGGATCGTTTTTCTAGAAATTACTGTTTGGTGCAGTTGCATTTGGCTGGTGGCATAAGCCTTTCGCGTTTAGCGCGATTGTTTGGTCTTAGCTATCAACATTGTTCGCGTGTTCTATCGTTATACAAGAAAGAAGGTGTTGATGGTTTAAGAGAAGATACCTCGAAGCGTTTTGGTAATCGCCGTTTGATCGACGACGAGATCGCTGCATTTATAGAAGGGGAGCGAGGTAAGGGCCGCACGTTTGGGGAGATAGCGGAGATAATCAGGTTTAAATTTAAGAAGAGAATCAGGGAAAAAAGTATCAGGGCATGGATGAGCCAAAGAGAAGAAGTTTCTGATAAAATAGATTTTCAATTGGAAATGCCTGTCGTCAGTGAAGAGGCTGAGTCCCAATTTGGTGTGGGATTAGAGGCCGACGGGTGGCGGAGAAATATCTATGCTGGGTCGATGATTTTATATGGGCTGATTGAATGGAGTGGTTGTTTAAAGCCCTTTGCACGATACATTGTTGAAGATGAGAAAGAGAGAGAATCGGCTTCGAGTGTTCAACGGGTAATTTTGACTTTATTTTTTCTTCATGCTTTGAGGTACAAAAACGTCGAGCAGAGCAAGTATCCAGTTGGTATGGATTTTGCGGATTTAGTGGGTGGCGATTTTTTGAGATTGCAGCCACTGAGGTATGCAATTGACGACATTGTTCAGCATCCAGGATTTGACCTGGCGATCGAAGCATATTATCGGAATTTAATCTGCATGACCGAAAGAGGCGATCGGATTTATTATACTGATGGCCATTTTAGCACTTATTATGGCAAGCGCAAAGTACCCAAAGGCTGGGATCCAAGGAGGCCGCAGCCCTCAAAGGGGCGCAATACAATTTATTTACATAACTCGGCGGGCTTGAATGTTTATCTCTTTGAGAGTCCCACGAATACCACGCTTTCCAACGACATTGAGAAACTCGTGACAGATATGGCTTCGTTCGGCATGAAAATTAAAAGAAGGACTTTGTTTTTTGATCGTGGTGGATACAGCTCAAAATGTTTTAGGTATTTACAGACTCGCAAAATGTATTTTGGAACTTATCTGAAGAATCGGAAAAAGGAGCGCGAGTGCGCTTTATCGGATTTTAAGGTTCATAAATTTAGAGCGGAGGATGGTGAGGAGTTTGAGTACCAGATTTTTGAGAAAGAAAAGCGGTGGACGAAATTTGGTCGAATGAGAATTATTGTTTTCTTAAGCAAAGATGGGCGACAAATCCCAGTTATAACAAATAATCCATTCTTGAGACCGGCCACAGTGGTGTATTTGCTGTCAAGGCGTTGGCGTGAGGAAAATAGTTTTAAGTATATGATCGAGCATTTTGCTATTGATGTTTTGTGTACCTATAAAACAGAAAAAGCGCCAGACAAAATTGTGAGGCGGGCGAATCTTGAGAGGCAAGAGTTGAGTCGACAGATTCAAAAAAAGAAATTTGAGATGACAAAATTAAAAGAAGAGCTTGCAGAAAAATATTTAGTAAGTCGAAGTCAGACGATGGAAGAATTTTCTGAATCACAAAAACAGTTAGAATTTAAAATCAAAAATATCCAATTGGATATTGATCTTCTCGATAGAAAAAAGCTTGGATGTCCTACAAAAACGGAAATAAATCTTTCTGAAGAGCATGTAATCATCGTTCAAAAACGAAGGTTGTTTATAAACGCAATCAAGGCCATGAATTACAACGCAGAAAAATGGTTCCAAATCATGTTCCAAGAACATTACCCAAAGCCAGATGAGACACTTTGCCTGATTGCGAGTCTTTGGAAGCGCCCAGGAAAGATCAAAACAGACGGGCCCACCGTCGATGTTGTCCTTGATCCCCTCGAAATGAAGGCTATGAGGGAGAGTTTGAGGAAGGTTTTGGAAAAACTAAGAGAAAATAACCACTTGCGTTTGCCAGACGGAAGACTGCTTCGAATTTCCTAGACGCATCGGATTACGCATTCCATATGGACATTTTTTGGAGTTCTGGCCCTCCAGTCTCCCGACTTTGACACTTTGAAAATTAAAGTGGTGCAATTCCAATATCTTGCGGCTTAACGCAACCAACCGAAGACACTACAAGACCCTCTGGTTTTGGT
>JAHFEZ010000077.1 GCA_023248265.1 Deltaproteobacteria bacterium | reverse complement strand
TATACTTAAATTAATATTATACGTAGCTACAAATAGGCGCCCTCAAACCCGGAGTAAATAAAAATAAATAGCACAATGAGAGATATGGCTGTTGTTTTTCAAACATGTCATGAATTCTATTTGAAAAAAACCGTAAGATCGCCGTTGCGTCCTAGGCCACTTTTTCTTTGAGAGGCTCTCTTTTGAAAATCTTTGCCACCGGTGCCTTCACCAACGCTGTTTTCAAAACATCATCCAACGTCTTTGCAAAGATAAACTTTATGCTTTCTCGAACTTCTTTAGGAATTTCTTTTAAATCGTCTTTATTGGCAAATGGCAGAATTAGAATTTTAATATTTTGGCGTAGCGCGGCTAAGACTTTTTCTCGGATTCCACCGACAGGATATACTTTTCCTGTAAGACTAATTTCTCCTGTCATAGCCACATCTTTATAAACAGGGGTCTGCGTAATCAGAGACACCAAAGCTGTGGCAAGGGTGACGCCTGCAGAAGGACCATCTTTGGGAATGGCGCCCTTCGGAACATGAATATGAAGCTCATAATTTTCAAAAAAATCCTCTTCAATCCCAAGCTCTTTGTCATGGGCACGAATGTAACTTAACGCTGCCTGAGCAGACTCTTTCATCACATCTCCCAGCTGGCCTGTGATTGTAAATGTTTTTCCCTTGCCTTTCATTTTGGTGGCTTCAACATAGAGAACTTCTCCCCCATAGGGTGTCCAGGCCAACCCCGTAGAAATACCAATTTCATTTTTTTGTTGCTCTTCCGTTGGTAAATATTTGGCGATTCCTAAAAACTCAGACACATTTTGAGCGGTTACTGCGGCCGGTGTCTTTTTGTCTTCCGCATATTGACGCGCTACTTTTCGACACACAGAAGCAATTTCCCTTTCCAAATTTCTTAATCCTGCTTCTTGGGTGTACCCATGAATCATCGATTTGATGGCCTCGGAAGAAAACTCCAGCTGATCTTTTGTCAATCCATTATGTTCCAACTGTTTAGAAATTAAAAATTGTTGAGCAATTTTTAATTTCTCATCTGCCGTATACCCTGGAAGCTGAATCACCTCCATACGATCTCGAAGGGCTGGAGGAATAGGATCAGTCAAATTGGCTGTGGCAATAAAAAGAACTTTAGACAGATCATAAGCAAGATTCAAATAGTGATCTGTAAAGTTACAATTCTGTTCTGGATCCAATACTTCTAAAAGAGCAGAGGAAGGATCCCCTCGAAAATCACTGCCCAACTTATCAATTTCATCGAGCATAAAAACAGGATTATTGGTTTTCGCCTGCTTTAAGCCTTGAATAATTTTTCCAGGCATCGCCCCCACATACGTTCGTCTGTGTCCTCGAACTTCTGCTTCATCTCGAAGTCCGCCCAAAGAAACTCGAACGAATTTTCTTCCCATGGCACGGGCGATAGATTTCCCAAGCGATGTCTTTCCCACTCCCGGAGGCCCTGAAAAACACAAGATAGGGCCTACCATTTTAGATTTTAATTTTCGAACGGCTAAAAATTCTAAAATTCTTTCCTTCACTTTTTCCAATCCAAAGTGATCTTCATCTAAAATCTCTTTGGCTTTGCGAATATCAATCGTATCTTCTGTATGGACTCCCCAAGGAATCTCCACCAAAGTTTCTAAATAAGTGCGTACCACACTGGATTCCGATGAATCGGGATGCATTTTTTCAAATCGTCCCAATTGTTTTAACGCTTCTTGTTTGGCCTCTTTGGACATCCCTGCCGCTTCAATTTTGGCACGAAACTCTTCTAGCTCATCTTCTTTTGAATCTAGCTCTCCTAATTCAGATTTAATGGCTTTGAGTTGTTCTCGTAAAAAATATTCCCTTTGAGTGCGCGTCATTTCATCTCGAGCTTGAGAGCGAATTTTGGCCTGTAGATTCATCACGTCCAATTCTCGAGTCAAAAAGCCAGACACCTTCTCAAGTCGCTCAAGAACATCGGCTACTTCTAAAATTTTTTGAGCATCTTCTACTTTGAGCCCAATATTGGAAGCAATGAGATCAGCCAATTTACCAGGTTCATTGACTTCATCTAAAACCATTAAAAGATCCGGAGCTAACACGCGCCCTAAAGACACCAACTTTTCAAGTTGTTCTTTGACAGTTCGAACAAGAGCTTCAACCGCAATTCCATCTTTTTCTGTGGTAGGATGTACATCTTGAATTTTAGAAATCTTAATCTGATAAAAAGGTTCTTTAGAAGTAAATTTTTCAATTTTGCCTTTTCCAAGCCCCTGCACCAAAACTTTGACACGCCCATCAGGAAGCTTTCTCATTCTCATAATCATGGCATACGTGCCTACCTCATAAATGGCATCAGGTTCAGGATTTTCATCGGCAATATTTTTTTGGGCTGATAAAAAGATGATTTTTTGATGGGTCATGGCGTGTTCTACCGCCTTAATAGATGTCTCTCGACCTACAAAAAGAGGCAAAATCATATAGGGGAAAACAACCACATCCCGAACAGGCAGAAGTGACAAAACATCAGGAATATCAATATCTTGTAAGTCTTCACTTTGTTCTTCCATAG
>JAHFEZ010000001.1:25410-61567 GCA_023248265.1 Deltaproteobacteria bacterium | reverse complement strand
CATCATCTTGGACGCTTAAAAAAGCTGTACCTTTCAAAGGAAGCGAAGAGCCTGTGGCCAAATAGGCTTTTGCAAAAGCCAAGGCAAAGGTTTCATGAGAGCCCATGACTTCTCCTGTCGATTTCATCTCAGGGCCCAACAAAACATCTGTGCCAGGAAATTTAATGAAGGGAAATACAACTTCTTTCACAGAAACTTTTTTGGGTTGGGCATGAGTTGTATATCCTAATTCTTTGAGTGTTTTTCCAGCCATCACGCGCGCAGCCACTTTGGCCAAGGGAATGCCTGTGCTTTTGCTTGCAAAGGGAACTGTTCTAGAGGCTCTGGGGTTGACCTCCAACACATAGGGAATCCCATTTTGAATGGCAAATTGAACATTCATCAGCCCTCGCACATCCAAAGCAAAAGCTAATTTTTTGGCTTGTTCACTTAATTCTTCTTGTTGTGCCAGACTTAACGTATAGGGAGGCAGGGAGCATGCGCTGTCGCCCGAGTGTATGCCGGCTTCTTCAATGTGTTCCATGATGCCGCCAATAAAAGTATCTTTTCCATCGCAAATGATGTCTACATCGACTTCTTGGGCATTTTTCAAAAATTTGTCAATGAGAATGGGATGGAGGATGGGATGGAGAATGGGATGTTCTTCTTGGGATTCTTTTAAGGCTTCAGAAATAAATTTTTCAAGAGACTCATCATCATAAGCAATCGCCATGGCGCGTCCCCCCAAGACATACGAAGGGCGGATCAAAACAGGGTAGCCTAACGTTTTGGCGACCGATTTTGCTTCTTGAAGTGTGCGAGCTGTTCCATGGGCAGGTTGTCTTAAATTTAATTTTTCTATTAATTTCCCAAATTCTTCTCGGTCTTCTGCCAGATGAATGGATGTGGGTGAAGTTCCAATCATGGGGATGCCGGCTTTCTCTAAGGCTTTGCAAAGTTTTAGAGGGGTTTGTCCCCCGAATTGAACAATGACGCCATCTGGTTTTTCTTTGTCGCAAATCGCTAAAATGCTTTCGACGGTTAAAGGTTCAAAATAAAGTTTATCTGAAATATCATAGTCGGTGCTGACCGTTTCAGGATTGCAATTGACCATGATGGTTTCAAATCCATCTTCTTTTAAAGCAAGGCTGGCATGAACACAGCAAGTGTCAAACTCAATGCCTTGGCCGATGCGATTGGGGCCGCCCCCTAAAATCATAATTTTCTTTTTAGGGGTTAGTGGGGATTTATTTTCATCTTCAAGATCGCCTTTAAGATCAAAAGAAGAATAATAATAAGGCGTATAGGCTTCAAACTCAGCTCCGCAGGTATCCACCGTTTTAAAGTGAGCCAAGATTTTTTTATTTTTTCTTTGAGTGCGAATGTCTTCTTCAGAGGTTTGTAAAAGTTGGGCCAGTCTTTGGTCTGAAAAGCCAAGTTCCTTGGCTTCTTTTAAAAGGTAAGGGCTGATATTTTTTTCAAGCTCAATGATTTCTTGGATGTGCCCCAAAAACCAAGGATCAATGTGAGTGAGGGTGTGGATTTCTTCTATCGTAAAACCATGACGAAAGGCTTCTCCAATATACCAGAGGCGATCTGCATTGGGGCGCTTGAGATAATTTTCAATTTCACCTTTGGGATTGGGATGATCCTTAGAAAGAAGAGAAGTAAACCCTGGGCGATTAATTTCTAAAGAGGTCATTGCTTTTTGAAGAGATTCTTTAAACGTGCGTCCGATGGCCATCACTTCTCCCACAGATTTCATTTGTGTTGAGAGTGTATTTTCAGACTGGGGAAATTTTTCAAAGGTAAAGCGAGGGATTTTTGTAACCACATAATCAATGGTGGGCTCAAAACACGCAGGCGTTTCTCGTGTGATATCGTTTTGAATTTCATCCAAGGTATAGCCCACAGCCAGCTTGGCTGCAATTTTTGCAATAGGAAACCCTGTGGCCTTAGACGCCAGTGCTGAACTTCGAGAAACCCGAGGGTTCATTTCAATCACAACTTGTTTTCCTGTTTGAGGGTGCACAGCAAATTGAATATTGGATCCCCCTGTATCGACGCCAATTTCTCGAATTATTTTTTTAGCGGCTTCTCTCATGTATTGATATTCTTTATCTGTGAGCGTTTGGATGGGAGCAACCGTGATGCTATCTCCGGTATGAACACCCATGGGATCAAAATTTTCAATGGAGCAAACAATAACGACATTGTCTTTCAGATCTCTCATGACTTCCAGTTCATATTCTTTCCAACCCAATACCGATTGCTCAATTAAAACTTGATGGACAGGGCTTGCAGAAAGAGCCCAGTCCATAGCACTTTTTAATTCTTCTTGGTTATAGGCGACACTGCCCCCATGGCCTCCCAGTGTAAAGGAGGGACGAATAATAACAGGGTATCCCAGCTCTTGGGCAATAATCTTGGCATCTAACAAAGAAGAAGCAACGCCACTTTTGGGTACTTCTAGACCAATTTTTTCCATGGCTTCTTTAAATAGTTCTCGATCTTCTGCTTTTTTAATGGATTCTAATCGTGCGCCAATGAGTTCTACGTTATATTTTTTTAAAATTCCATTTTCTGCCACTTCTTTTGCTAAATTTAGAGCTGTTTGGCCCCCCAACGTGGGAAGAAGGGCATGCGGTCTTTCTTTTTCAATAACTTTTTCAACAAATTCTGCCGTTAAAGGTTCGATGTAAGTTTTATCTGCAAACTCAGGATCGGTCATAATCGTAGCCGGATTAGAATTTATGAGAATGACCTGGTAGCCTTCTTCTTTTAAAACTTTACAGGCTTGTGTTCCTGAATAATCAAATTCGCAGGCTTGGCCAATCACGATGGGGCCAGCGCCTAAAATTAAAATTTTTTCAATATCTGTTCGTTTAGGCATATCGATTAAATTCTTCTTCCGTATAAATTTGAGAGGGATCTACATGGGAATATCGGTCGAACTTAAGCCTAAGTCTGCGAAATCGCATAATGACTTTGAGTAAAATTTTTTGTTCAAGCTTTCTTATTTTTTTTAGCTCCTTGACAATAAATCGTTTTACTTCTTGAGGATGAAAGAAGAAGGTTTTGGTAAATGTGAGCTGTCCTCGAAAAGGGACTAAAATAGCTTCAAAAATATCTCCAACATTAAATCCAGCTGCGGGGAAATTGTGTTCAATCGTAACTTTTTCATTGGTGTATAGGTCCAAGACGACCAAAAGGGAAGGTTTTACTTTTTTAGAAATAAAAATAGAATGTCTAAATTTAGTAAAGTCTTCAAAAATAGCTTTTTCTTCGGAAGAAAGCGCCTGGGCTTGTTCACGATAGTAAAGACGAATCGGGGGTAGGTCTTTATGGGTCATGTCTCGGGCAAAAATGTACCATTCAATAAAAGCCGTCATGTAATTTTCAAAAAAGGGATCTTCTTCGTGAACGCTTCCGATAAATCCAAAAAATTCTTTTTTGGCCTTAATGAGCTCTGCTTCATACTCCTTGCTTGTGTAGTGATCCGTCACCCGACTTAAGTATTCTTCGAATGTTATCATGATTCTTGCTCCATCATTTGGCAAAACTGGTTAAATAAATAATATGAATCATGAGGGCCAGGAGCGGCTTCAGGGTGATATTGAACGGCAAAAACCTTACGTTCGCGATTCCAAAATCCTTCAACCGTTTGGTCGTTGAGATTTATGTGAGTGATGTCTGCTTTTCCCTGTAAAGAAGTTCCATCTACAACAAAATTGTGATTTTGAGAGGTGATTTCGATGGTTTTTGTATTTTGGTTTAAGACAGGGTGATTGGCCCCATGATGTCCAAATTTAAGTTTTGAGGTTTTCCCTCCCAAGGCATTGGCTAAAATTTGGTGTCCCAAACAAATTCCAAAGAGTGGTTTTTTACCCATCAAAGCCTGGACAGTTTGGATGACATCTGTAACAGCGGCGGGATCTCCAGGGCCATTGGATAAAAAAATGCCATCAGGATTTAAATTTAAAACTTCTTGGGCAGATGTTGAAGAGGGAACCACGGTTACTTTGCAACCACACAAAGCTAATCTTTTTAAAATTGTTTTTTTAATTCCCAAATCAAAAGCAACGACATGGTATTTGGGTTTTTTCACAACATCTTTTTCTTGAAACTCATAGGGCTGTGGGGTGCTGACACATTTTGCTAGGTTTTGCCCTGTCATCACAGGAATGGCTTTGGCTTTTTCAACCAGTCTTTGGGGATCAAAATCTTGGGTGGAAAGAACAGCCCGCAAACATCCTTGGCTTCGAAGGATACGCGTGAGATAGCGCGTGTCGATACCCGAAATTCCTGGGACATCAAATTCTTTTAAAAATTGAGCCAGAGTTTTTTCACTTCGCCAATTAGAAGGGGTGTCACAATATTCTTTGACAATCAGGCCTTCTAAATGAATGCGATCGGATTCATTGTCTAAGGCATTGATCCCCGTGTTTCCAATTTGAGGATAGGTCATAACCACCATTTGCCCTCTATAGGAAGGATCGGTGAGTACTTCTTGATAGCCGGTCATACCCGTATGAAACACGACTTCTCCCCCTCGTTCGGATTCGGCACCAAAGGACTTTCCTTCGAGAATAATTCCATTTTCCAACGCTAAAACCGCTTTGTTGACCCCTTTATTTAAATGGGTAAACAATTTTTCCTCCTACAACGGTAGTATGCACATGTCCTTTGCATGTCCAGCCATGAAAGGGTGTGTTTTTGCTTTTCGATTGAAAGGTGTCTTTATTAATTTTTACTTTTTTTGTGGGATCAAAAATAGTGATGTCTGCATCGGCCCCTACCTTTAATGTGCCTTTAGGGAGCTTTAAAATTTTAGCAGGCGCCCATGTCCATTTTTCTATAAATTGAGAAAGTGTCAGGACTTTTTCTTCAACAAGCTTTAAGGTGACAGGAAGAGCGGTTTCAAGACCCATGACGCCATTGGCGGCTTCTTCAAACTCAATATTTTTTTCAAGCACACTGTGGGGAGCATGGTCTGTGGCTAGAGCATCAATGATGTTTTCTTTTAGTCCTTCTTTGAGCGCACGAATATCTTTGGGAGTTCGTAAAGGAGGGGCCATTTTAAAATGAGTGTCATAGGTTGCCACAGATTCATCCGTGAGAAACAAGTGGTGAGGAGTCACTTCTGTGGAAACAGAAACTTTTCTTTTTTTGGCATCTCTGACAAGCCTGACAGCTGCTTCGGTGGAGATGTGGGCAATATGAACATGAGAGCCTGTGAGTTCGGCCAAGGCAATGTCTCGAGCCACCATAATTTCTTCTGAGGCTGAGGGATTGCCTCGAAGTCCCAAAAGTGTTGAGCGAAATCCTTCATTAATCATTCCCTTGCCAACCAAATGACTATCTTCACAATGAGAGATGATGGGAAGGCGAAAGTGCTTGCAATAATCCAGGGCTTTTCTCATGACATAGCTATTCATTACGGGATTTCCATCGTCAGAAATAGCCACGCAGCCTGCTTCTTTGAGAAGCCCAATTTCTGCGAGTTCTTCTCCTTTTAAGCCTTTAGAAAGGGCTCCCACAGGATAGACATTTACGCAGGCCTGTTCTTGAGCTTTGAGTTTTATAAATTGAGTAATAAAAGGGTTGTCGTTGGGAGGCTGGGTGTTGGCCATGCACACAATCGATGTAAATCCTCCACGAGCAGCTGCCAAGGCACCTGAGTGAATGGTTTCTTTGTGTTCTTCGCCGGGTTCTCGAAGGTGGGTGTGCATATCGATAAATCCTGGAGCGACAATGCAATTTTTTGCATCAATGACCTGTATGTCATCCTGATTATCAAGCGACCCTGGTGGGGCAATTTTTTTAATTTTTCCATTTTCAATGAGAAGGTCTTTTTTAGCCTGAAGCTTTTGAGAGGGATCTACGACCGTTCCATTTTTAATGAGTAGACGCACGTTTTTCCCCCATCAGCCAAACCAAAAGGGCCATTCGTACCACAACGCCATTGGTGACCTGATTTAAAATCACAGAATAAGGTCCATCGGCCACTTCCGATGAAATTTCAATGCCTCGGTTTAAAGGACCCGGGTGCATGATAATGACATCTTTTTTGGCCAGCTTTAAAGTTTCTGAATTTAATCCAAAATATTGAATATATTCTTTTTTCGACGGGAATTGAATGTGATCTTGTCTTTCTTCTTGAATCCGAAGCATCATGATGACATCTGCTTTTTGAACGCATTTTTTTAAATCGTAGGAAACTTCTACGCCCAGGCGTGTGATCGCAGGAGGAATCAGCGTGGGCGGGCCGCACACAATAACTTGGGCTCCCATTTTTTTAAGTCCCGTGATGTTGGATCTGGCCACACGACTGTGGGCAATATCTCCTACAATAAGGACTTTGAGACCGGAGAGTTTCCCCTTTACTTCTTCAATCGTGAATATATCGAGCAAAGCTTGAGTGGGATGTTCGTGAAAACCATCTCCCGCATTGATGATGGGAGTTTTGAGTGTTTGAGAAAGGACATACGGGGCTCCCGAAGAAGAATGTCGGATAATAATGACGTCGGGATTCATGGCCTCAATATTTTTAGCTGTGTCGATGAGTGTTTCGCCTTTGACCGTGCTGGATTGAGGTCCTGTAATATTTAAGATCGTGGCGGACAGCCGTTTGGCCGCAATTTCAAAGGAACTGCGTGTGCGGGTGCTGGGCTCAAAGAATAAATTAACAATGGTTTTTCCTTTGAGAAGAGGTGCGGTGTTTTGAGAACTTTTAAATTTTTTGGCGAGGGCTAGAATTTTGAAAATATCTTGGCGTGAGAGGTCATCCATACCCAAAATATGTCGAGGGTGAAAGGCCTCCATGAATCTCACCTAATTAACTTTCCAAATCGCTCCCATCGTATGCTTGGCAATCCTTCCCATTCTATATGTGCAGAGGGCTCCAGTCGGATCATTGGAAATTTTAACCATGAAAATCTGTGGTCAGTATCTAAAGAAAGCCATACAAACATGGCTCGTCCTTTGATATTTTCCATGGGCACAAATCTCCAGGCTCTGGAATCTGAAGAGTTATCTCGGTTGTCGCCCATGACAAAGAGTTTATTGGGTGGAATGGTTAACGGTGCAAAATCATCCGGTTCTTTAAATTTGGGATTGTAATAGAGGGTATAGTGCGTGAATGTCCCTGTAGATTCTTTATAGAGATCCATGGAATCGCTTCCATCGATATCTTTTAAAATGTTTCTGGCAGTTTGGATTGTTTTTCCCACAGGTTGGCCGTTGATGATGACCGTGCCTTGTTTCATCTCTAGAATATCGCCGGGTAGGCCGACGACTCTTTTAATGTAGTCTTTGCTATTGTCGACAGGATAAATAAAGACAATAATTTCACCTCGCTTAGGTGTATAAAATTGAAAAAATCGAATCTTGGTGTAAGGCAAGCGGAGCCCATAAATGAATTTATTGACAAAGATATGATCCCCAATTTTAAGGGTAGGAATCATAGAACCAGAGGGAATCTTAAAGGCTTCGATGACAAAAGACCTTAAAACCAAGGCAATCAGGACAGCAACAACAATGGCTTCGGTATATTCCCGAAAAAGGCCCTTTTTGGATTTGGCCTGAAAGCTGGAAGGAGATGCCTTGATCTTTAGTTTTTTCAGTGTTTCAACCATAGTATTTGGCATAATATTTGGCATAGTATTTAGACATAAATAAATCTTTGTATTCTTATCATAAGTAGCTTTACTAATCAATCTTTAACACAGCTAAGAAGGCTTCCTGGGGAAGCTCCACTCTTCCAATCATTTTCATCTTCTTTTTGCCTTCTTTTTGTTTTTCTAGGAGTTTTCGCTTGCGGGAGATGTCTCCTCCATAACATTTGGCTGTGACATCTTTCCTCATGGCCCCCACCGTTTCTCGTGCAATCACTCGAGAGCCAATGGCTGCTTGAATGGCGACCTCAAACATTTGTCGATGAATCACAGTTTTTAATTTTTTGGCCAGTTCTCGGCCACGATAATAGGCTTTTTCTTTGTGGATAATGAGCGAGAGGGCATCGACCGGATCTCCATTGATTAAAATATCGAGTTTCACAAGATTTGAGGGTTTAAAGTCAATCAACTCATAATCAAATGAAGCGTAGCCTCGGCTAATGGTTTTAAGTTTGTCATAAAAATCAAATACCATTTCGTTCAGAGGCATTTCGTATTCTAAAAGCAAATGTTGGGGGCTTAAGTATTCCATCTTAACTTGATGTGCCCGTCGTTCCTCACAGAGTTTCATGATGTCTCCTGTATACTGAGACGGGGTATGAATGGCAGCTTTGATATAGGGTTCTTGAATTTCTTGGAAAAGATGAGGCTCCGGGAGTTTGGCTGGGTTATCAATCGTGAGAGTGGTGCCATCATTCATGGTCATTTTATAAATGACCGAAGGAGCTGTTGTTACCAAACTTAAAGAAAAGTGTCTTTCCAAGCGTTCTTTGACGATTTCCATATGGAGCAGTCCCAAAAAGCCACAGCGAAATCCAAAACCCAGCGCTACAGAGCTATCTGCTTCATAGGTGAAGCTTGCATCGTTTAATCTTAATTTTTCTAAAGCATCTTTGAGAGGTTCGTAGCCATGATTTTCCGTTGGAAAAAATCCACTAAAGACCATGGGTTTTACTTCTTTAAATCCTGGAAGGGCTGTGTCTGCAGGATGATCTTTTTGGGTGACGGTATCTCCAATTTTAGTATCTCGAACATCTTTAATGGCAGCTGAGAAAAACCCCACTTCTCCGGCACTCAAGGATCCAATTTCTTTGGGTTGAGGTGCAAAGATTCCCAAAGTTTGAATTTCAAATATTTTTTTATTCGACATGAGTTGAATGAATGTTCCTTTTTTCAGGGTTCCTTCAAATACACGAATGACACAAATAACTCCCAGAAAAGTATCAAACCAGCTATCGATTAAAAGGGCTTTCAAGGGATTTGTGACAGAGCCTTTGGGAGGAGGAACTTTTGTGACGATGGCTTCTAAAATTTCTTCAACCCCTTGGCCTGTTTTAGCGCTGGCTTCGATGGCCCCGCTGGAATCAATGCCAATGACTTCTTCAATTTCTAAAGCCGCCTTCACTGGATCAGCTGTCTTCAGATCGACTTTATTGAGGACAGGAATAATGGCTAAGTTGCTATTGATGGCAAGATACGCATTGGCAATGGTTTGGGCCTGAACTCCTTGGGTGACATCGACCACCAATACAGCTCCTTCACACGCAGCCAGGCTTCTTGAAACTTCGTAACTAAAGTCCACGTGGCCAGGCGTATCAATGAGATTCAATTGATAGGTTTTTCCATCTTTAGCCGTGTAGTGCATGCGCACCGTTTGGGCTTTAATCGTAATGCCGCGCTCTCGTTCAATATCCATGGAGTCCAACATTTGGGCTTGGATTTTTTCGGGAGGAAGAGTGCCGGTTTTTTCAATTAAGCGATCAGAAAGGGTGGATTTGCCATGATCAATGTGCGCAACAATCGAAAAATTTCGAATCAATTCTGGATTCATAGAGGGGGCCAAAAATCTTTTAAAGATCCAGTTTAAGCCGAGGCAGAAGGTGTTGGATGATCTCCAAAGGAGTCTTCCTCGAAAGACATTTGTCCTGGAAGCTGCTCACGATGGAGTTTTAAAACAAGGTCAATTCCTTCTCGAATATATTCGGCAATAGGGACCTTTGTTTTTTGATTCAAAAGCTTAAGCCTTTGATTTTGCTCCTCGGTAATATAGACTGTTGTAGATATTTTTTTTCTCGCCATGACGTTATACATATATCACACTATATGTATTGTCAATAATTCGCTTGCGAAGTGATTTTAAATCTTCTATGATTTCTGAGGTCTATGGCACGTTTTTTTAAAGCATTAGGCAGTATTCTTGTTACTTTTTTAATTTTTTTTGGTGTTCCAGTTTTTGTTTATTCCTCTTTCCAACGTTTCTTAGGAATGGTTCCTCCGGCACAACTGACCCAAGCAGCGGTGTATCAATTGGCCAGTCTTAAAGGAGCAGAAGCATTTATTTTAGTTTTTATTTTTCTGATGGTGATTGAAAGACGCAGAGGCAAGGAAGGACGCTATGCGTTTTTTATTTCTCTTTTGCTTTTTATTCAAGGGGGCGTTATTTCTGAACTTTGGTATTATTTGACCTTAAATTCTCCCGAGCTTTATACGGCAGCTGGCATGGTCTCTAGTTTTATTTCATATATGTTATCGGGATGGCTTTTGGGACGGTTTTATAAAACAACTTCCAATATGATACTTCCTTAAAAAATGTATGGCTTTGATTGTCCAAAAATATGGGGGCAGTTCTTTAGCAACCCTTGACTGCATTCGAGAGGTGGCCCGAAGAGTTTCTCAGAGAAAGAAAGAAGGAAACGATCTGGTCGTTGTGGTCTCAGCGATGGGGAATGCTACGAATGATCTTTTAAAACTTGCCCACGAAATTACAGAGCAGCCTGCAGCACGAGAACTCGACATGCTTCTTTCAGCCGGAGAAAGAATTTCAATGTCTCTTTTGGCGATGGCGCTTCATACGATTGGAGAGCCTTCGATTTCTTTTACAGGATCGCAAAGTGGGATTGTGACAGATACATCTCACACTCATGCAAAAATTTTAGAAATCCGAGCAGATCGCATCAAAGAACAATTGGGTCTTGGAAAAGTAGTCATTGTGGCAGGATTTCAAGGCGTCAGTACGCAAAAAGAAGTGACGACGTTGGGGCGGGGTGGATCCGATGTGACGGCAGTGGCTTTGTCTGTTGCCTTGAGTGCAAAACAATGTGAGTTTTATAAAGATGTGGATGGTGTATATACGAAAGATCCCAATCATGATGCGGATGCACAAAAAATGGAGCGCTGTGATTATGATCGTGTTTTAAGTTTGGTGCATGAGGGAGCCAAAGTATTACATCCTGAAGCCCTGGTCTTGGCAAAAAAATATTCGATACCTCTTTATGTGGCCTCCAGTTTTAATCAATGTATAGGAACAACCATTGAACACTCTTCAAGCCATCAGTCCAGCCACATTTGAATCTCTGGGAACATTTCCAATCGACGACGATGTCAAAGTGAATGAGCTTTTGGATCAAGCCTGGGGTGCATTTGATTCTTGGCAAAAGTGTTCTATCCCAGAAAGAGGGCGATATCTTCTTTGTCTTCAAAAAAATATTTTTCAAAATATGGAAGATATTGCAGACATCATTTCAAAAACAACGGGCAAACCCAAGTTTGAAGCTCTCACAGCAGAAATTATTCCAATATTAGATTTTATTCCTTATTTTGTAAAACGAGCCCCTCGTGTTTTAAAAGATAAATCTTTGCCCCTTCATTTACTCATGAATAAAAAAAGTTTTATCACCTATGAGCCCTATGGGGTGGTGGCTATTCTTTCTCCTTGGAATTACCCTTTTTCTATTCCCCTGGGAGAAATGGTATTGGCACTGCTAGCGGGCAATACCGTGGTTTTAAAAACCTCAGAAGCCGCTTTACCTGTTTCAAAAATAATTAATGATATCTGCAGGGTATCAAGTTTCCCTAAAGGAGTAGTTAATGTAGCATTTGGAGATGGAAAAACAGGGGCTGCATTGGTTTCTTCACCGAAAGTGAGAAAAATTTCTTTTACAGGATCCACCCAGGTGGGTCAAAAAATTTTAGAACAAGCTTCTCAAAATCTTACACCGTGTCTTTTGGAGCTGGGCGGTAAAGACGCCTCGATTGTGTGTCAGGATGCGGATCTTAAAAAAGCCGCTCGCGGGATTGTGTGGGGGGCTTTTAGCAATGCGGGCCAAGTGTGCGCATCGGTTCAAAGAGTCTATGTGGCCAAAGCTGTGGTTCAAGAATTCGTAGAACATGTGGTTCAAGAAACAGAAAAATTAAAAATAAAGTCAGACATTGGGGCCATTACTCTTCCCAAACAAATCACTCATTATGAAAAACAATTAGAAGAGGCGGTAAGAGGTGGCGCAAAAATTTTAGTGGGAGGAGCTAAACACCCTTCAGCGCAAGGAAATTATTTTTTGCCCACGGTGTTAATCAATGTGACCCAAGATATGTCTGTGATGAAAGAAGAAACGTTTGGCCCCCTTTTGCCGATCATGATGGTAGAATCTGAAGAAGAAGCGGTGCAATTGACCAATGATTCTTCGTTTGGACTGTGTGCTTCGATTTGGACGAAAGATGTAGGGCGCGGGATAGAGCTTTCTAAAAAAATACAAGCAGGAACCATCACCATTAATGATTGTGTGTATACACATGCATTGGGAGAAACGCCCTGGGGCGGAGTTAAAAAAAGTGGGATGGGCCGCACGCATTCTGATCAAGGGCTTTTGGAATTTGTCCAACCCAAACACATCAACTACGACCGCATTGCGATCAAGCCTTTCTGGTGGTTCCCCTATACATCTCATTCGTATCAAACGGCTTTAGCTTTTGCCCAGCTTGTCGGCGCTCCGACACTCTTGAAACGTCTTGGAGCAGCCGTTCGTTTTTTGATCCATTATTTAAGAAATTAACTCTCCTCAAGAACTTTGATAGATTCAACCACTGAAGGATTATTGCAAGGCAGATATTTAATCTCATGTAAGGGAAAACCTTGCTTTAAAGTTTGAATAAATTCATCCAACCAAGAGGGCGTTAAAACGTCTACTCCGAAAAAATCTAATTCGATCAACTTGGAAGGGGCAGGTTTGGAATATGCCTTAATAGCTAAAGCAGCCTCTCTCCCCTCCGGTCGAGAAATTAAAATAATTCCAAATTTTTTAAGTTCAATTTTCATAAAGATTCCAAATTAAAAGAGCAAATGTGCCTCTCTGCACTTTTTGTTTTATATCTAAGATCTGATCTGCTTCCTCTGATAGCCCCCCTAGTAAAATCTTACCTTGACCAGAATAATATAACAATCCTCGATCTTTATGGGCATTGATAATATTTCTTACAAACTTAAGCCCATTCCCTCGCTGCTCAGGGCTTCTTCCAGATATTCTCTTTTGAAATGCTGTTTCCAAAGCTTCTTGATCATTTTTTAACTCAGGAATAACCCTTTTAAGAGAAGAGAGTATTCCTTGTCCCCTATCTGAAATAACAATCTTTATTTTGTTATTTTCGCATTCATAATCAAACCAACATCCTGGAACATCTTTCCACTTCCCCAGGTTATGATCAAAACAGTTAATCCCTATTTCAGCAATCACCGCGTCCAAAAGTGCGATGGTATTTTTAGAATGCTTTTTCAAAAGCTCAAGATGCAACGAATTCAATCGTGCCTGGAATATCAAACGATTCTGACAAACTTGCAAAGGCTCTGTAGTTTGAACCGCCGAATACCACTCATATCCAATTTGGATTTTATTTTTTTTCAACATGCATATGAGTGTACATAATTTTCTATGAAGATCAAAATGAAAAAGCGCTAAAATTTTTCCCAAAAGTTTTTTCTGCTCTCCACTGATTGTGGACTCTACAGAGCAATCTTAGATTTTCCGGTGTAGAATTTCCACCCAGCGCAAACGGTTCAATATGATCCAGCTCTAGCCCAGCCCTTTCCTCACATCTTCTGCCTGCTGAACTTTCATATCTACACTGTCCCTCATCTCTCTTCCAAACTTGCAGCTTCATTTCTTGGGGAATGTATCGGGTTTTGTTTTGGGTGGCATTCTGAGAGCCCCCCTCCTTCGCGGGGGCAGGCTCCGTTCGAAGAATCTCTTTTTTTTCTTGTTTTAGAATCTTTCTCTCTGGATCTTTCTTCTCGAGAAACAGCTCAAGAGCTTCATTTAAAATATCTTCCAGCTTTCCTTCGGGATATTTATGCTTGAGCAGTTCTTTGGCTCTCTGAATCTTTTTAGCTAAACTTTCTGAAGCACTGAGCTCAATCTTTACTCTTTGAGAGGTGATGGGCTTTACAACTCCTTTTGCCCTTATTTTACTCAAAGTACTCGTTCCGGAACGAGTTAAATTTTGTGCAGATTGTACTTCTTTAGGTAGAGGTAGGTTTCTAATACTATCTAAGATTTCTTCTTCTTGAGGAAAAAGATCGGCTAATACCTGTTCAATGTCTCGTTTTGATTTTTGTTGGATTTTTTCAAAAACTACATTTTTATTTTCTTGGGTGAGATAAGGAGAAATCATCTTGAGGGTTGTCAAAGTTAATCTGCCTTCTCTCAAAAGTTTTAAAACTTCAGGAAAGCTTTGAGAAAGCCTGGAAGCTTGTATTCTTAAAAAAGCTTCTGATTCAGAATAATGATATTTTTCTACACAATAACTAAACAAGGACGAATAACCTTCACCGGCATAGAGCTTTCTTCGATCAATTTCAGATAAATGAACAATCACCTCAGAAACAATTTCTCGTTCTTGTCTCACCAAGACCGAAAACTTTTCTAACAACTGACTATCTTTTAATTTCACCAATTCATTCACAAAAACCTCCTATTTTTTCATTCTGAACGCTAGTGAAGAATCTAGATCCTTCGCTTCGCTCAGGATGACAAATTACTTTACTAAAACCACAAAATAAGTCAAATTTGATATACTTAATTCATAAGTAATTTCAATGAGTTACTCTATTTTAAAACGTGAAATATTGGGCTTAAACGAACGATCTCCAGAGTTTCATCAAAAGTGGTGAAACAGGGGAAGTTCACAAAAACAAAGGGATTTAAATGGCTTTAAGAGCTGGTTCAGAAAGGCATTGTAAATCATTGCAAAAAACTACCTAAAAATATTTTTCTGATTTTTAATCTCCGGCCAACATTGCATATTTTTTAATCATGTAGTATATCGCTGACTTGCCTCCGAATTTTTAGGAAAAGGAGTACGCGATGATAATAAAAAATATTAAAAAAGAGGTATCTTTTAGTTTGTACTTTGTATTTTCTGTATTGATTTCTGCACCGGCATTTGCCGAGTTTGAACTTTTAGATGGATCCGTGCATGCTCCAGAAAATATAAAGAAACTTATTTCAGATGGACAATGCAAGGTAACCTATCATTCATATATTGAAGAAAAAAGTAAAACTGTGGTGGTGACAGAAAAGCATATGAATGAAAATGGGGAGATTCATTTTATAGATACGGATGGAAGAAATCGCGAATTTGTTGCCAAGCTAGAACTCTTGGAAAATGGAAAAATAAAAATTGACCTATCTTCGTTTATGACTTTGTCCAGTAATAACTACCGAGGGGGAGTGACGGTCAATAGTCTAGAAGGTATGACTCTTTGGATACCGATCATGTGGAAATGGAATCCTCCGGGTGAGCCAGAAAAATTCAGCTTTTCATGTGCTGATAAATTATTTTTCCGTCCTTAGAAAAACAGGGCTGAGTTTTTGTCATGCCAAAAAATGTCACTGAGTACCTAAAAGTGTTAAAAACATAAAATTCAAACTAAATCAGGCACATATCAAATCTTTCTTGCTTTAAGTGTGCATTTTTTAAATGGTTAGGCAGACCGAAACTGTGATTTTCCTGCGTAAAATCATTGGCATAGGGCTTGCAGTACATTGGGGCAGGTATGTTTTTATATGAGAAAAGGAGATACATATATGAATAAATCATTTTACATATTAGGCCTTCTTTTTTTGGGACTTGCGTATTCTCAGCCTCTTTTTTCTGAGGATAAAGAAATCCAAAAAAGTTGTGAAGATCTTTATTTTAAGAAGCACATCCTAGAAAAATATAGTTTAGCTGAAGAAGTTAATGATAGGGTTATAGACTTTGTTACAAGGCCAGAAGGGGTACTTTCGACTTTTTCATCTACAGGAGCAGGGTGGTATTATTATGGTATCTTAGGTGATCCAATTTTAGCTGGAGCAGCCCTGGCTATGCCTTTTATGTTTACTACAGTAGGAACATCCGTCGCACTTTCAGAGGCTCAAGGAAATCAGGCCTATGAACAAGTGTGGCATGTTCTTGCAGAGGCAAAAATGGGAGATGGTTTTTATCTTAGAGCTTTATTTAATGAGATGAATGGAAGCCTTGTGGACGATCAGAAATTTAGCGCCATTGAAAATCTTGCTGATTTTATTTTGGCACAAGATAGTCAGTTAGTGTTTTGCAAAGATGACCGAACTCTCCCTTACAATGAGTTTAAATCGGTTCTTTTAGAGGAAAAGAGAAAAGAAAAATAAAGTTTTAGGGAGAATTACAAAACTATGCTGAAGCAGCTCTCTTTCTCTGTGGTAGCGCTACTTATCTTTCTATCCTCGAATGTATATGCCCAAGCCATTGAACGATGGGAAAAGATTCAAGAAGCTTTTCTTGCTCAAAATCAGAAAAATATTTCGGCTCTCAAAGAAAAAGAAAATCATATTATAGGTCTTGAATTGATTGTGGCTGCCGCCTCCACACGTGCGCTCTATAGTCGATGGGGGCATGTGCTGGTGCGTTTTGTAGATGATGATTCTGATTGGACGAATGATTTTGTTTTGTCATTTGTAGCGTTGGTTGAAGAACCTCATTTGAGTGCTTGGAAGGGATTGGTGGGTGGATATCCTACGCTGGCCATGGTGCAAGCGTTTCAAGAGGTCTGGAATACCTACATTCGATTAGAAGGACGTACTCTTGAGCGATATATTATTCCCACAACTTCCGACATGCGGCAAAAAATGATTGCGTTGGTTTCTGACTGGGCCGTGCACCCCCAAAAACTGGGGTCTTATACCTTTCTAAGCAATAATTGCGCAGGAGCCATGGGTCGGTGTTTTGAGGGCTCTCAAGTCATTTCTTCGGATAACGCATGTCCCATCGTGCCTATTGAATTTCCAGAGTTTCTCTCTGAAAAAAGACTTATTCCTCACCCTAAGTTAGTTTCTGAAGCTCTCTGGACCCTCTTAGAAAAGGGTGCGTCTATTTTAGAGCTTTCTCTTGCCAATTTTTATGCTGGGAAAGAATGGCCAAAGGATGCTGCAGCCCGCCTGGATCGATCTCTATCAGATAAAGAGATCAAACGACTTTTGGTTGAGCCTATTCAAATGCCAATAGAAGTTAGAAAAGAATTAGTTAAGGCTCATCATTTTAGAAATGGAGGCGCTACGTTTGAAGAAGTAACCGGTGTTGTTTTAGTTCCTCACGTTCTATATGAAATATGTACGGATAGGGTGTGTGCAAAAGAGATTTTAAGCTGGGAAAGAAGAATTTGGCCACAAGCAGAAGTAGAGAAAAAACAAAAAGAACGAAAAGAGTGGATTCAAAGATATGAGTCCCAAGAATCCGTACCACAGACACCTGAAGAAAGCGCTTTTTTAACACACGCTTTTTGGCTTACGCCTGTCATGAGCTACGAACATCAAGATTTACTCAAGCGATTGCGTCCTTTCATGATAGGCCCACAAAGCCCACAAGAACTTAGCTTGGCGCATTAAAATACACTATACTTTTGATTAATGGCCCAGAGGTTTAGGAAGTTAATCATAAAGTGAAGTAGAATGGGGGCCAAAAGATTTCCTGCATAGATATACAGTCCGCCTAACACAAAGCCCATGAAAATAGCCATGAGCGTCCAAGGAATCATGAGTTTATTCCAAGGAATATGAACACAGCCAAAAGTAATGCTGGCTGGGATCAAGCCAAATTGATTTTGCACTGCCCCTCGGAAAAAAAATTCTTCACCCACGCTGCTGCACAGAGCCATGAGAAAAATAACTGGGAGTGATAAAGGTGTGACAATTTGAGCAAAAAATTCTTCTAGCTTTTGCGCCCATGGAGTGTGCGTGGTTAGCAAAGCTGAGGCCACAAATAAAAAGAAAGCCAAAAATGTTGCCTCTGGAATTCCTTTGATTCCCAAAAGCGTGGCATCTAAACCAGCCAGATAAATCCACATCAGCGCCAGTGCCGACATGACAGAGTAAATGAGAACGACTTTAGGAAGCTCGATTCTTTTGGAGGTTTTCATAAATAGTATTTTGAATATTTTCTTCTTTATCTAGCGAAGGCTCTGTCCATTTCCAATTACTTTGTTCAGCAGCGCGCTCTTGTCCTTGAACATCAATCGTCCATTCGATAGGAGTCTCTGAAGAAGAGATGGTAATAAAAAATCGATAGCGAGAAAGAGGGTTTTCATAAATCCAATTGGATTGCACAGTTCCTTCTTCTTTTGAAAAATCGTGGAGAGAATAAGAAATAGAAGTTTGGTAAATCGCTTCCCACACTTCCTCGAAACTCATGGGTAAGGGTTCTGGAATAGAAGGCGCTTTTGTTTGTGTTCGGTGCAGTGGGGTTCGCTTGATACGAGATGTGGGTGGAGTGGAAGCACAACTGATTACAAACAGACTACAAAGTGCCCACACCAAGGTTTGTTTATGGTTCATTTTTTAGGTTTGGAAAGTGAAACCTGTAGTTTCAAAATTCCAAAACCAAGTATATCGCCAATGTCGTCAAAAAAGCAATAAATTGTGGGAATAAAAAGCAGCGTTAAAAACGTAGAACTGATCATTCCGCCCACCATGACAATGGCCAAAGGTTGATAGAGCTCAGTTCCAGAGCCAATCCCAAGAGCCATGGGGATCATTCCAAGGATTGTGGTTAGAGAAGTCATGAGAATGGGACGAAGCCTTCGTTTTCCAGCAATCATAATTGCTTCTTCCCTATCTACGCCTCTTCGACGTAAAATGTTGATGTAGTCAATGAGCACAATGGCATTATTGACGGCAATCCCAGCTAAAATAATAATTCCAATGTAGGCAGAGATGCTTAAAAATTTCCCTGCGATGAGCAGAGACGCAGTGACTCCGATCAAAGATAACGGGACAGAAAATAAAATAGTAAAGGGATGCATGAGGGATTCAAACTGAGCGGCCATGACCATGTAGATGAGCACGATGGCAACAATAAGGGCTATTTTCATATCCCAAAAAGATTTTTGAAAAAGTTTAATCTGAGGGCCCATTTGAAGAGATATATCTTTTTGAAGATCAAATTTCGGTAAGGCGCGAAGGATGGTTTCAGGAGAAGTGCTGGGATCTAAGGTGGCCAGAATCGTCAGTGTGCGTTCTTTTTCTTCTCGAGGGAGAGCGGTCGGAGAAAATTGTTCTTCAAAGTGAGCCACCGTTTGAAGAGGCACATGAATACCCAGGGGAGAGGGAATCAGCAAATCTCCTAATTTTTGATAGGTATCTAGAGTTCCTGTTTTACTTTTAACCATAATGGGCCATTCGGTGCCTTCTGTAGAACTTAACGTTGTTGCTTTGACCCCATAGAGTTGATTTTTAAGATTATCCGCAATGGCTTGGGAAGTGAGTCCTACATCGGAAGCTTTGTCACGATCGACTTTAATTTCAATTTCAGGTTTAGATTCCTCATAAGAGAGATACGTTGAACTCACGCCACGAATTTTTTTAAATTCTTCAGCTAAAAATTTCCCCTTTTTTTGAAGAACTTTCATGTCTGGGCCTTTGAGTTTAAGATCGAGGGCTCTGGTTTCGAGTCCTGAGGTGATGCTGCTTAAAGGGCTTAATGCTGCAAGGGTAAAATAGGTGTCTGGAATTTTTTCAAGATACATGCGAATTTGAGCAAGTCTTTTGGCAGCTTTTTTAGGTTTAGAAAATTTTATAAGAAAGGTTCCTTGACTGGCGATCACTTTGAGATGGGTTGATACGACATTTGGGACGGATTGGATAAAAGTTTCAATTTTTTGGCACAGTTCAGAAGTAGTTTGCAAAGAAGTTCCAGCTGGAGTGTAGAGGGTGAGTTCGTAATGATTTTGAAGAGCCTCAGGTAAAAATTCTGTTTTAGGAATAAAAAATAAAGAAAGAAAAAAAATGACAAAGACAACGGTAATGACACTGACTCTGGATTTCCAACTTTGAATGGCTTCTTTTAATGTGCGTTCGTACTGTTTTTCAACGGTTAGTTGAATTTCTTCGATCTTTTTTTCTCCTGCTTCTGTTTGTTCCAGGGCTTTTTTGTACAGTTCCTTGGGGGTTAGGGTAAAGCGTCTTAAAATATTTTCATAGGCTTGGGCCATTTTTGTACCAAGGTTATAGATACGATCCAAAATCCAGAGTCCTTGAAGAACAATTTCTTTCCAACGATCTATTTTTTCTTTCAAACCTTCTGCAGAGGGTTGTTTTAAAAGCTGTGCGGCAATCATGGGGACAAAAGAAAAAGCAATAACCATCGAAAAAATAAGTCCATAAATAATGGATAAGGATAAATCTTTAAAAATAATTCCAATGGGACCTTTGACAAATAAAATGGGAATAAAAACAGCTAGGGTGGTTAAGGTAGATGCAATGACGGCTCCTGCCACCTCAATGGTCGCATTTATGGCAGCTGTTTTGGGACGTTCTTCTGTTTTTAAGTGTTCAAAAATATTTTCTAAGATGACAATGGAAGCATCCACGACCATTCCTAAAGCAAGGGCAATCCCAGCCAATGAAAAAATGTTGAGTGTGACCCCATTTAAGTAGAGAAGGAAAAAAGAACATACGACGGAAAATGGGATAGAAACAACAATAATAAAAGTTGTGGCAAAGTTTTTTAAGAAAATAAAAAGAATAAGAATGGTCAGGAGGGCTCCCTGGAGAGCATTGCTTTGAACCATAGAAAGAGAGTTTTGGATATAGTCTGATTGATCATACGTTGAGATTAAGGTGGTGTGAGAATCTGTTTCTAATGATTTTTTTATTTCTTGGAAGTATTTTGAAATAGAAAGCGTATTGCCTGAAGGTTCTTTATAGACCGCAAGGGCAACAGAGGGTTTTCCATTTAAAAAAGCGTAATCTTTTTTAATTTTAAGTGCAGATTGAACGGTGGCCAGCTGTTTTAAATAAATCGGAGCCTGATTCTTTTTTGCGATAATGGTATCTAAAATATCATCGAGTGAATTAAATTTTGCTGATGTCTTAATCAAAAGGTCAATTTTTCCTTCGCGAAGAGTCCCGCCTCGGCTGCTGACATTTGAACTTTTCAGAGCGTCAATGACATTTTGGATGGAAAGTTGAGTGGCTTTGAGCTGATGGGGATTTAAAGAAACTTCAATTATTTTTTCGGCACCCCCAAAAACCTTCACTTGAGCAACCCCTAAAATTCTTTCTAAAATGGGTTTTAGTTTCCCATCGGCAATGGATCTTAAATCTTCTTCTTTTTGATTTTCGTTTCCTAAGAGATTGACCATGAGAATGGGTTGTGCGTTGGGATTATAGCGCTCCACAAGAGGATCGTTGGCTTCTTCAGGCAGTTTGGATTTGACCACATCAATTTTTTCACGCGCTTCAAGCGCTGCAAAATCCATATGTGTTTCCCAATGAAACGTCAGTTGAATTCTAGAAACTCCTTCTTCAGAGACCGAACTTAAATAAGAAAGATTTTTTAAGAAAGAAAGCTCATCTTCAAGGGGTTTGGTAATATTTTTTTCCACTTCTTCTGCGGAGGCATTTTCATATTTTGTGACAATAGAGAGTTGCGGATGGGAAACATTGGGAAAAAGGTCGATGGGAATTTTAACAAGGCTGATGATCCCAAAAAATAAAAAAATAAATAGAATCATCATGGTTGCAATAGGACGGTGAACAAAAAATGAAATCAGTTTCATACTATTTCCTTAAAATGTCTCCTCAATGGGGAGTAAAAAAACTTTAACTCCTTTGTTTTTTAATTTATTTTGTTTAAAATCTTTAAGCTCTTTTAAAAATGTATTTGCCCGTTTGTCTTCGAGTACAATCCAATAGGCAAGATTTAACCCGGGGCCAATGGAGTCTCCTTGTTTTAAGCCTGACCCTCCTTTGCCCTGGACATCTCGAAAGAGACTAAAATGGTCAATTTGATTGGCCCTGAGTAAAAAATCCATTTCAGGCTGAAGCTCTTGATCACAAATAATGAGAAATCCTTTCATGGCGATCCTCCTTCTTTTTGTTTAAAAAAGGTTACTTGCATCCACAAAAGTTTAAGTTGAAAAAATTCATATAGATCTTCTATCCAGGTGTACATGAGTGGGGTTACAAGCAGGGTTAAAAAAGTAGCTGTGGTGAGTCCAAACATCGTGACGACACCAAATCCTTGATACATTTCAGCGCCGGCGCCTGTACTAAAGGCCATGGGAGCGGTGCCTACAATATCTGTGATGGCTGTGATCAAAATAGGGCGCATGCGATGTTTGACGGCTGTGAGAATAGCCTCATTTCGATCCATACCTCGTTCTCTCAAAATATTGACATATTCAATGATGAGAATTCCAGAATCGCACGTAATTCCAACCAAAAGAATAATTCCCACCATGACAATGACGTGGAGGTAGAGCCCCCACAGGGTGACGCCTATCAAAACACCGATGGCAGCCAAAGGAAGTGACAGAATAAGTGTGATAGGTTGAGCAAAGGATTCAAATTGAGCAGCCAAAATCATGTAGACGAGAATAATAGCAATGACTAAGGCTATAAATAAATCAGAAAACGTTTCTTTGAAGATCTTAAACGTACTTTCTATACTTACGTGAGAAGCCCAAGATGGTTTTTGATCCATCAGGGAGTCTATATCTCGTAGGATCATGCTTAAAGAACGACGATCTGCTTTGAGATATCCATAAATGGCCGTTGAAGGGATACGATCCGTATGAGCAATGGTTTGTTCGCGGGTGGTTTCATGGATCTCTGAAAAAGTGCTTAGGGGGAGAATTTTATTTTGGGTGAGGATCGGTAATTTTTGTAAATCTTCCAAAGAGGCCTTGGTTGGACCTTGTTCCGTAATGAAAATGTCTTCATCCCCTAGCTGAGTGGCTTTGACACCTGTCATATGACCATAAATCAAATGAGAAATTTGGTCTGCCGTCAGATGATGATCTTTTAATTTTTGAAAATCCAAGGTGACGTGCAGTTCGGGTTGAGCTCTTTCTTCACTCGAAGAAAGATAGAGGATATCGGGGATAGTTTTTAAGGATTCCATAAGTTGAAGTATCATATCTTTTCGGATACGGACATCGGGGTGCTTGATAATCAGTGTGAACGGTTGTCCATAGCCTTCGGTTGTGTCCAGCTTTGGGACGTCTAAAATTTTAAGTTCCATGTCCGGAAGATGGAGCTCCTGACGTAAAGACTTCAAATAGCGCTCTGATTTTTTTTCTGAAAATAAACTCTTTTTTAATATGGTGTAGATTTGGGATTCTTCTTCTTTGACAGAAGTAGCGAGCGTTTCAATTTCTGGATGATGTGTTTGGAGGGTGTGCTCTAATAGAGATGTTTTTTCATTGATATACTCTAAATGAGAACCAGGATTTCCTTTAATGCGGATTAAAAAGTTTTTAAATTCTCCTGCCGGAAGTAAATCAAAGCCCGGAAGGAGTGCTATGCAGACAAAACATAAAGCATAAATACCTAAAAGGGCTAAAGCAGCTTTTTTGGGGGCGTTTAAAAAATAAGAAAGGGTCTTTAGAAAGTAATTTTGTATTTTAATACCCATGCGATCCATCCACTTTATTTTAATCATGAAGGGTTCAAGTTTTTTTTCATGTTTGAGAAGTAATGCTGAAAGGCAAGGAATAAGCGTAAATCCAATAAAGAGTGCTAGAACCATGGAAATCACAAAAGTAAATGCGATATCTTTAAAAAGAATTCCAAAAATTCCTTTGATACAATAAACGACTGGAATAAAGATAGCCATGGTTGTCAAAGAAGAAGCAATGACCCCCATCCATACTTCTTGGGTTCCTTCGACTGCGGCTCGCCAAGGCGACTTTCCTTCTTCTTTAAAATGGCGGTAGATGTTTTCTAAAATGACGGTGCTGCTATCGACAACCATTCCAGCTGCCAGTGAAAATCCAGCCAATGAAAAAACATTTTGACTGATACCGAAATATTTCATGAATGCAAATGTCCCAATGATGGAGATAGGAATGGTGGTAGAGATAATGAGGGTGGTGATCCAGCTTTTTAAAAAGAGTAAAACAACGATAAACGTCAATACGGATCCTTGCCAAAAATTATTCCAAAGAATGGAACGGCTGGTGTTGATATAAAAGGAGTCATCTTTAGAATAGGTGACTCGAAGGGCCGGAATTTCCTCTGCGACTTGTGTGAGTTCTTTTTTCACTGCATCAATGACATCCAAGGTAGCAGCGTTGTGTGCTTTTTTGATGCTGAGGCTGACACTTTCTTGATTGGAAACGCGAGCCAGTGTTTTTCTTTCTTCAAAAGAAGGGGAGATGTCTGCAATATCTTTTAAAAGAAGGGTGTGTTTTGAGGAAAGAGCTACCGGAAGACTCTGGATGTCTTCAATATCTTTAAATTCAGAGTTTAATTTAAGGGCCATTTCATAGTGGCCTTCTTCAAATGTTCCAATTTGTTTTTTAATATTTTCTTGTTTGAAGAGCTCAGATAATTGATACAAGCTTAAGCCTCTCGAAGCTAATTTTTCTGGATCGATTTGAACTTTAACTTGGCCATGAAGTCCTCCTCCGATTTCAACCGTAGCTACTCCTTTTAAACGCTCAAGCCTGGGTCGAATTTTATTTTCAATGAGCGTGGTGAGTTTTTCTAGCCCACTTTGGGATGAAATATCAGCTCTTAAAATGGGTTCTTCGGAAGGGTCCCAGCGATGGATGAGAGGGGTGTGGGCTTCAGAGGGAAGGGCAATGGTTTTTAAAACTTCTCGGACAGACATGGCGGCAAAGTCAATGGATGTTCCCCATTTAAATTTTAAAAGAAAGAGTGCCTGATTGGACCTACTTTCGGATCGTAATTTTTCTAAACGGGAAAGCGTATTAAATACTTCTTCTAGAGGTGTTGTAATTTTTTGTTCAATGTCTTGAGAAGAAAGCCCTGGCGCGGGGATAACAATCATGAGGGTCGGCAAATGAACGGGAGGAAAAAGGTCAATGGAAGTTTTGTTCATGCAAAAAAGGCCCAGCAGCAAAATGCTCAAGCTCAGCATGAAGGTTGTTATTTTTCTTTCTATGAAAAATTTAATGAATGACATGGGAGGGGGTCACAATCGAAACAGGAGCGCCTTCGTAAAGTTCGCTTTGGCCAGCCGTAACAACCATTTCTAGGGGATCTAAAGAGCTGGTCACTTCAATGTCGTCTTTACTTTCGAGTCCTGTTTGAATTTGTTGAAGATGGGCTTTTTTATTTTTAAGGGTGTAGATCCATTTTCCAGGCAAATCTTCTTTTTTAACCAAGACTGTTTTAGGAAGTGTGATGGCTTGAGGGCGACGTTGGATAATAATGGATACTTTGGCAAACATCCCTGGTTTTAGAATGCGATTTTTGTTTTCGATTTTAATTTTAGTATTGAATGTTCGACTGACAGGATCTGCCACGGGGCTAATATTTTCCAAGGTTCCTTGAAAAGGTTCAGAAGAGCTATCAACGGTGACATGGGCCTGAAGTCCCTTTTGAATTTTTTCAATATTTTGAGAAGCAATGGGGACTTCCACATTGACGGTATCCATGCTAACCAGCATGGCCAAAGGTTGTCCCGCTGCAATGACTTCGCCTTCATGTACTAAGATTTGAGCGGTCAGCGCAGGAAAGGGGGCTGTAATTTCGCTAGAGGTTTTTTGTTCTTCTTGGAGTTTTACTGTTTTTTCAAGGCGCTCTTTGTCTGCTTTGGCAGCTTTATATTCAGATTCAATTTTATCAAACTCTGATTTGGTAATAACGCCTTCTTCATAGAGAGCTTTGTGGCGTTTATAATTTTCTTCATCAATGGCAGAGGCCGCCGAGCGATGAGCTGATTCTGCAATTTCTGTTTGAAGTTCTAATTCTTTAGATTCCAGCTGGATGAGTTTTTGATCCGCTGCCACTTCTTGTCCTTCTTGAATCAGGATGGATTTAATTTTTCCTGGGATTTTAGAAGCCAGAGTGGTTTGTTTTTCAGCCATAATTGTTCCGGTGGCAGAAATGATTTCCATCATTTCTTTTTGGGTGGGGGAGGTCACCTCGACATAAATGACGGGTTTGCTTTTAATATTTTCTTGGGCTTGATAAGCGATCCAGGCCAAGATGAGCACGCCACAGAAGCAAAGGAGAGCGATAAAACTTTGTTTTTTGTGCTGAGTCAAGAATTGTAAAAGTTCTTTAAAAAAGTCCATGGATATCAATTTCTCCTATGAGTTTTTGAAGGGAAACAACCTCTAAAAGTTGGCTGCGTTTTTTTTCTAAAAGCTGAGTGTCTGTTTCTAAGACCAAAACTTCGGTTGCATGAAGTTGAGAGAGCGTGGCTGCCTTTTCTTTGAGAGCTTTAAGAGTGTCCTCAAATAATCTTTGTTGGCGATCTCGTTTTTTCTTGAGGTGAATAATATTTTTTTCAAGAGCTTTGAAGCTGTAGTAATGTTTTTTAATCCCAATTTCTGCGGATTGTTTGGTCAGATGAGATTTAAGTTTGGCGCCGGCCAATTGGGCTGACGCTTTGTGTTGTTCTCCAAAATTTTGGAGTCCATCAAAAAGTGGAGCACGAGCTACAAATCCAAATTTCCATCCTTCTTCAAGACGAGTGAATCTTTCTTCGCGTTTTTCATAATTATATTCAAATCCAATATTGGGCATGAGAAGATGCTGAGCATAGGTGCGTTTTTTTTCAAAAAGATCTTTTTGGATTTCTGTTTCTGCTTTTTTGAAGTCTAAGTTTTGAGGGATTTGTTCGAGGTAGAAATCCAGGGGCTTGAGCGTCAGCGTTTTGATTGTTAGGGGGGCCACTTTAAAGGTTTGCATGAGCTCCCTTCCCAAAAGTTGATTCATTTGGTTTTGGGCAAGTTCTAGCGCTTGTTTGGCTTCGAGTTCTTTCCAGTCAAGCTCAAGATATTTTTCTTCGGCTTTTTCGACATCTGTTTTAGGCACAGATTGAAGTTCATATCGTTTTTGGAGATTATTTTTTTGTTCTTCAGCTGAGGTTTTTGCTTTGGACAAGAAATCTAAGTTGTTTTGAAGATTTAAAACTTCGATGTAGGTAGAAACCACATCAAAGATAAGGTTATTTTTTTCAGTGGCACGTTCCAGCTCAGCTATGGATAGGCTTTCTTTTTTTTCTTTGAGGTTATTATAGTTCCCAAATCCTTTAAAAATATCTTGTTTGACGGTGACGTTCCAAAAGGCAGCATCTTGAGGATTGCTGGTATTAACGCTCATGAGTGCGGCATTGCCCGTATCATTAAATCTTTTTTTCTGAAGCTTGGTGTAATAATTGTCTTTACTTTGGCGGCCGCGTCCAACTTCTCCTTGAACATGAGGAGTGAAGGCAGACCAGGCAATCTGCACATCTGCGGATTTGGCATCTATATTTCGTTCTTGAACTTTTAAATAGGGACTCTTTTCCAATGCTTCTTGAAGAGAAGACTGCAAGGTCAGGGTTGACTCTGCAAATCCCAAAGGTGAAACAGCGCATAGAAAAAGGGTTGGAATTATTCTTTTCATGCTACCTCCTTAAGTTTAATGACCAAGGCGGCCATATCATCAGGTTCTATTTGAGAGCTTTTAGAGTAGCCTTGAATACGTTCTAAAATTTTTTGAGCCATTTCTTGAGAAGGAAGATCTTTGAGTTCTGTGACCAAGCCTTTAAGTTTGGCTTCCCCAAAAATTTCCTCAAATTCATTGCAAGCCTCAATGAGGCCATCTGTATACAAAAGAAGAATATCTCCCTCGTAGAGTTGAATTCTTTTTTCTTCTAACACCATGTGGGTAATGCAATTTAATGCCATGCCTTCGGCCGTGAGCATCGTCATGGGATGATAATCTTTGGCTGGAATTTCAACAGAGGTTCTCATGAGCAAAGGAGGGTTGTGGCCTGCATTTACATAACTTAACTGGTGATAATGTATGTCATAGATGCCTAAAAAAACAGTGGCAAACATATCTGTTTTGGCCAGTTCAAAAAGCATTTGGTTTGTTTTTTCAATAATTTTTAAAATATTGAGATCCATTTTAATAAAAACTTTAAGAAGAGTGAGGCATTGGGTCATAAAAAGAGCCGCATGTAAGGATTTTCCAGACACATCTCCAATGACAAAAGCAATTTTTCTATCATCAATTTGAATGACATCGTAAAAGTCTCCCCCAATGTATTTAGAGGGTTGATATAAAGTTCCGATTTCGGTGTGGTCTGCGCTGGGGAAAGCTTTAGGCAAAAGATGTGCTTGGATTTCTCGGGCAAGTTCTAGTTCACTGACTGTAAATGACGGTTCTCCAGGTTTCTCAAAAATCCGAAATAATTTTCCAAGTTTTGGTGCAAATTCAGGCATAGTTTTGTTTTTTGGATTCAGCAACCTTCTCGTTAAATTCTTCCAAAGCTTCTTTTTCTGTAGAATAAATCTCAAAAATTTTGTCAAAGCCTGCCAGTGCAAAAACTTTGAGGACAGGATCTGGCATATTAGAAAATTTAATTTGGCCTTTGTTTTCTGAAAGCTTTTTATATGCACCCAAGAAGACTCTCAGTCCTGAGCTGCTGATGTAGTTTGCCTTTTCAAAATTTACAATGAACTTGAGTTTTCCTGCGTTCATAATCGAATGAAGCTCTGACTCTAGTTTTTCACAAGTAAACGCGTCAATTCGTCCCCCAATTTCTAAGACGATAACTTCGCCTGCTTTTTTTGTTTGAATGTCCATAATTCCCCCCTCTTGTCATCCCCGCCAACAGCAGGGTTCTATTCCTGTTAGAAATATTTGTAAAACCGAAGTACGTTTTTGTCTGGAAAACTTTTATATTCCGCCTTCTCCGTAACGCTCTTGATCAGTCCAATTCCAAATCCATTTTTTAGTTTTTCCTCTAAAGGTAAGTTCTCAAGAGGAAGTTTGACTTGGTCAAAGGGATACGATTTTCCAAAATCCGTAATTTCAACTTCAATTTCTTTGCCTACTTTGGTCATGTGAATCATAAAGTAATCTTTTCTTTGGCTTTTTTTGCCATGTGTCATGATATTGGTGCTTGCCTCATCTACAGCGAGCTTTAAATCATAGATGATATTGGAGTCTTTACACCCCATGGCTTTAGCTGTTTCTTCAATGAAATCAGCTATTTTCGAAAGCCAGCACATGTCTAATTTAGCCTTAAATTCAGACATAAGAGCTCTCCCTCATTAGACTTTTCGGAAAGCCCAGCAAAAACATAAGCTTAAAAGTGAAATTCTTGGCAGGCGCGTTTGTTGGAGGTCTGAGGTAATCTTCGGTAGCTTTCTTCAAAAAGTTCGTGTTCTAAGGCATAGAGTCGAATGGCATCGCACTGTCCTTCCATCCATTCTGTGTAGAAGGGGCGGTAGTCCGCGAGCAGTTGATTGAGTTTCTTTTCTCCCAGTCCTTGAGACAGATTTTTTGTAACGAGAGTTGTTTTTTTAGAATCCTGCGTTTCGTTATCGATGATAAACGCCAGTAATTCTTCGGTATCAAACTGGCACAACACATTTCCTTCTTTATCTTTGATGGGGTAAGCAAAAGAACTTCCGTCTAAGGTACATTTATCTTTTCGGCGCGTTAAGAAGGCTTGAGAGGCTTCAGAAGAAAGTATGGCACTATGGGGAAGATCGTAGCGATGTTCAAACGCATCTTTTTGGTCAAAATAGCGATTGGAAAGGCGATCTTGATAGTCTTTGGAACATATTATTTGAAGACGCTCTTGAGCGGTGAGGTCATTCAGAGACTTTTTGGTGAGCTGAGAAAAAATATCTGCAACCGGTCGAATGCGGTTTTGAATATCTTCGAAAAGATCGGGTTCTAAAGAGCACACTGTTTGTGTGACTTCTCGAGGCTGCTCAACATCCGGGAGGGAAAGAATGGCTTCTGTGTGATGCAGGGGGCCGTCCATCCACTCGGGGAAAGAAGAAATTTGATAAAATTTCTTTTCGTAGATAGCTCTTAAAAAATCTTCTGTCAGTGAGGGGCGGTGCCGACGTGCTTTCAAAAACAACTCTTCTGCAGATGTATTTTGAGTGTGTCCTAAATTTATAAAATTAGACATACCTGCAAGGATGGAATCTTCGACTTGACCTTCAGCGTCTTGAGAAGCCTGTGTTGTAATACAAAGTTTGTCTGCATAGGAAGGATGACGGAGGAGATCTGTAGCATTTTTAATAAATTGGCCACTGTAGCAAGAGTCTAAATTGATGTGTACGCGGGCCCCTGTTTCTAAAAGTTTTTCTAATATTGCTTTTAAATTGTCGGCTTCCATGTTGCCATTTTCTGTTTTGATGCCAAACTGGTCATGACGTACAGAGCCATGAGCAGAAATAGAAAGCTCTACTTGGTCTTCAGATGTTAAGTGCTGCTCTAGAAGTTTATTTATTTTGGAAGTGAGGTTATCTTTGGTAAAGGAGGCTTGGGCCATCGTGTTCTGATCTAAGGGTCTTACATCTCGGTGAAATTCATTCCAGTCTTCAAGGTATTGGACCCCATCAAATAAAACAGACACATCCCAATTTCTTTCCTTTAATGTTCGGCTCCATTCACCCATACTATGAGAAAAGATATTATGAGAATAAGGGCTATCAGGGAGAGGCTCGTGGGTGCCCCCGGCAATGATAGCAAAATTTCTGCACAATCCTTGCAAAGGTTGGAAACAGGCAATCAGTAAAATAAATAGAATAGCTATTTTTCGCATGGCTCTACTTTCTTAAGTGTGACAAAATCCCTTTTTCGATATTTTTCAACCATGGGAAGAGAAAGCCACGTGCCTTGTAAAGCATAGGGATGTTTTTGATGTGTGAGTTTTAATTTTCCTGTGACAAAAATATTTTTAGATTCTAAAAATGTTTTGGGAAGCATCTTTTTTGAGAAAGCTATGTCTAATGTGGTTTGGGCTTCAGTGCCTTTGGCTACACCAAGCTCCATGTTTTGGTTCGTACTTTTTTGCACAAAGGCGGTTACAAGATATGTGCCACATTTTAAAGGGTAAAGACTCTCTTGAGCTTGAACACAGAAAGTTGCAAGCCCCAGAAAAATTACCAAGAACATTATAAGACTTCCTAAGAGGCTTCCTTTTAAATAAGAAGGCATATCGAATCTCCTCTCTTCTTATCGGCATGTATAGTTTCTCATTAAAGTTCTCATTAGAAAAATAGGGTAATAAATAGGGACGTACCCTATTTATTACCAAAATCCTAAATTTACTTTTTTTAATTCCAATAATGGATATAATAGAAGGTATACTCAGTAGAACGTTTTTTCAAAAGGGGGGAACATGAAGAAAATTATTTTAGGTGTTTTATTGGTGAATATGTTGCTTCTACAGGCTTTGGATGCTCGACAAGAGATGATGAAAAGGTCTTCAGGGATGGGTGCTGCGAGTCAAAGTTCAAATCACAACACTCAAAACATGAAAAATTTTCGCAGAGAAGAAATTAGTTCAGTCACAGTTGGAAAAGCTGCAGAAAATAATGATTATACAACAACCTTTAATGCTGGCAATGATAGCATATATTTTACGACCTCAAGCCTCAGTGAGGCAGAGGCATTTTCATTGCTTTTAACACGATGTAGAAGTGTCCTGATTTGGTGGACGCAGGAGAGAGGCATGCCAAAAATCGTTAAAGGGTATCAGTTTTTCTTATAAAAAAGGGGGGGAATATGAAACTCAAGTATCTCATGACTATTTTAGGGGTTAGTTTTTTTGTCTCTTTTTTAGGTGTTTCCCATGGGAATGCTGAAGAAAGGGCATATAGAGTGGTGACCACGCAACCCACAGCAACAGCTGTGACTATGCCAGATCCATATGAGTGGAGCTATTTCCAAGATGTGGCGATTTTGCCTGGGACAGGCAATGCAGCCCACGTTGCTTTTGCTATTCGAAAAGGGCATTTAAAAAATGCTCAATTTTCAGAGAATAGCAAAATGGGGCTTTGGTATGGATGGCAAGATACCAACGCAAACTGGCATGCCCGAGGCGTGTTTCGTGAGCTGACAGATTACATCGCGAGTATTCAAAGTTTGCATTTTCGTGCGTCATCTTTGGCCAACACCACGGCCGATGTCATGACAGCATGTCAAGATGATGCAAAAAATTATCATATCTTCGTCCAAACGTTTCAAGCGACACCTCAGGGATTGGATGATCGGCTTATTTATGTTCGCTATACACCGCAAGGTAATTATAAAGTGAAACTTCTTGCATCTCCCTTAGCAGATCACATGGGCCATTCCATGCAATGTGTTGCTGATGCAGCCAATAATATCCATCTCTTCGGTGTAAAACGGTGGGATCAAGATTATAGTCGCGTGGTCGATTATAAACTTTCTCCCGAGGAGCAAGTACAGCAATCTTTGACGTTTCAAATGGCCAGAACTGAACTTCCTCAAAATTTTGAGACAGGGGATTTTACAGTGTTTCGCTCTTCACAAGGTGTAGATTTGGCTTTTTTCAAGCAAAATTATATTACTTTGAGTTTGGCACGCCATCCTTTGCAGGGGAGATCTCTTGCAGCGACAAATAGTGGGTGGAATCTTCTCTTTGACAATAATGCACGTCCGAATCAACAGCCCAATTTGATGCACGATGAACTCCATGGTTTTTCGTATGGAACTGTGCCTCAGGCCCACATTATTGGGAAATATAAAGATATTCGAGCTGACGGAAGTACCCATCGAGGCATTGCCTATTATTATCAAGATGGCCATGGAGGATTGCAGTCTATTCTTGGAGGGGCGTGGCAATCCAGAGGCATGGTGTTGCCAGTTGATCTTGCTACGCTATCTGTGACAGCCTTAAATGAGAGACCTGTTTTCTACATGCTGGGGATCACTCCGGATGCTGAAGTGTGGTCTGGGTATTATCATGCCCGAGATCAACGGTGGGTTAACCAAGGAGTAGTCTTTAGACGAAACTCTCAGTAGTGAGATGATAACTTCATTGAAAAAAGGGAAAAGGGGACACTTTATAATAGGGGTGATCCCCTTTCTTTTGATGAGTGGTTTTCTTTTTGCGCAAGAGGAAAAAGATCTCAAAAAAGCTGCCCAAGATGCAGGCCGTCTTTCTCAAGAAATCGAAGAGCGTGTCCATCATATTTTTAATGACTGTCCTCTTCAGATTCAAGCTGAAGGATTTTCAAATGCCTGTGAGGATCTGTTTGGGGCAGCCTGTTTAAAATCCAATGCAAAAGTGGATGAACACTTTCAGCTTCAGGAGGATATAGATAGGACAGTAAATTCAGCTTACGATGCAACCATTCATGCTTTAGGAAAGCCCTCTCTTGAAAAAGCCTATTTTGATTATTTGGGAGAAAAGGGACTGGAGGTCAAGCCTGATTTATCTGAAGAGTTAAAGCAGGAGTTATTAGGTAAAGCATGGCCTTCCAAAAGTTTTTTTGCTTATTTTAAAAATATTCCAGAGCTTTGTTATGAGGTGGGTGATGATTTGAGAGAAGATTTGAATATTATTCCTGAGCAAGGGGGAGAAGAAGCGACAATTCCTTTGTATGAGAAGCTTTATAAAAAATATAAAGATGCTCCTTTAGTATTTTTTAATAAAAAATCAGCTTGGTATCAAGATAATGTGGTTCAGCTTTATAGTGATATTGTAAATACGTGTGAAAATATGCAAAACAATTCTAGTAATTTGAGTGATTCAGCTACTTTACCGACTGCGTGTTCTGAAGCGTATCGGTATCAAATGCGTTCTCGTTTGATGGATGTTTTGAGAAAAAAAGATTCTCCAGAAGGAGAGAAAGCAAAAACGGCATTTATTACCAAAGAATTAGCTGTCTTGGTGGAGTTGATTTCATATCAAGTTGAAAAAGATATGGGGAAGGAGGAGGCAGCGGCCTCTTCCTTAGAAAAAGCTAAAAGAAAAGTAAGATTTATATTCAATATGACTCGGAAAGCTTGCTATAGTTACACAGATCAAGCGCGGGATGCACTTCAGAATTATCGAAACTTATTTTTTAAAAATTTAAGTGCAGCAAAACCTACAGTTGAGGCCTTGATGGATCAAACTTTTTCTGAGACCCAAAGAACGCGAGTTCAAGCGCTGTATGATCAAGTCCATGGAACCCTTCTAGAAGTTGTGGAAGATACGTTTGGATCAAAGCCAGAATTGAAGGGCTCTGATAAATATCAAAAGATGAAGCAAGGGCTTAAATCTTTAAAATTGCGTTGGCCCCAAAAACCTTCTGCCGATCTTTATAAAACAAAAGAAGGGTTTGCTGTCCCTGTTTTAGATTTTGAAAAAGTGCCACCGCAAGATGAAATGATACAAAGTTTTCAAGACCCTGACTTAGAATATTTAAGGGCATTGAATGCGCATTATAATTTGCCCACTCAGCAAGGAGAGTTAGAGTTAGAAGAGGCCGTTAATATCTTGCCAGCCATTACTCTTTTAAGTGAGAGAAATCCTTTGTCTGTCATGGAAGTCTTAGCACATGAACTGGGCCACAAGATTAGTTATGAAAGTAGTCAGGCCAATGGCTATGATCTTAGAGCCACCTACAAGAAATTGGTGGGGTGCTTAAGACGAGCTGACTCTGTAGGATTACAAGAAGGGCAAGAAGAGGAAACAACAGCAGATTGGTTGTCTTCTCAAGTGATGGGTCGAGTGATTGAACTTTTTTATCCCAAGGAACAAAGAAAACAAGCCACACTGAATATGGCAAGATTTTATTGTGAAGCCGAGAAGGAGGAGCTTTATAAGTCCATGCGACGAGAGGATTTTGAAGATAGCCATCTTGAAGAAACGCTCAGGGTGAATGGTATTTTTGGAGCTAATTCTAAAATTCGAGAACATTTGGGGTGTGATCAGAATAAAAAATATAAATTTTCCGAATGTACTCTTGATGGAGTAGTACAATGAAAAAGACACTTTTAATTCTTGCCATTTTGCTTTTAAATGCTCCTGGTTGGAGTAAATCTCCCCAAAAAGAAGCGCTCTTATTTTCTTTTGAGGAATTTAGGTGGGCCCCGCATTTTAAAAGCCAAAGGTTAGAAATAACTAAAAAATACGAAGTAAAACAGTTTCAAAACAATAAGCTCATCAAAAAACAAAAGATTTCAAAGGAGCGCTATCATGTGTTTGAAACCTCATTTTTATCAGCTTTGTTAGAAGAAAAAGCACGCCATCCATCGACACAGAGGGTTCAATCCAAATGTGACCCCATGCTCCAAGTTCAGCTCTATCATTTGAAAGAAAGCCTGACTGTTTGTAAAGGGGACTTCAAAACCTATTTTAAATTCCACCCCCTCTCAAAAAACTTAAATGAAGAACTTAAGTAAATAAATAGGGACGTACCCTATTTATTTATTTTAAATAGGGTACGTCCCTGTTTATTCGCTCATGTCCTCTCTATAACTATCCGATAAGCTTAATGAGAGGAAATCCATGGCAAAGGTGTGTTTTAAACAGGTAGCGAAGGTTTTTGATGGCAAGACCATTTTGGATAATTTTGACCTGGAAGTCGGCGATCAAGAGTTTTTGGTATTGGTGGGGCCTTCAGGATGTGGGAAGTCAACCACCCTAAGACTTTTGGCTGGGCTTGAAGATATTTCTTCGGGTGAAATTTATATTGGAGATACGCTTGTCAATCGAATCGATCCCAAAGATAGAGACATCGCCATGGTGTTCCAAAATTATGCTTTGTATCCTCATTATAATGTCTATGAGAATTTGGCATTTAGTTTAAGACTTAAAAAAGTTCCAAAAGCAGAGATAGATCACCGTGTCAAAGCCATTGCTCACATGCTTGAAATTGAGCCTCTTTTACTTCGAAAGCCCAAAGAGCTTTCGGGGGGCCAAAGACAAAGAGTGGCCTTGGGGCGTGCGGTCATTCGAAATCCCAAAGTATTTTTGATGGATGAGCCTCTTTCTAATCTTGACGCAAAATTAAGAGTTCACATGAGAGCAGAGCTCTTGCATTTGCAAAAAAGACTCAAGACAACCACCATTTATGTGACGCATGATCAGGTGGAAGCCATGACGATGGGGGATCGCATTGTGGTTTTAAATGAAGGAAAAATTCAGCAAATTGGAACTCCACATGAAATTTATCACAATCCTCAAAATCGATTCGTGGCTGGATTTATGGGTTCTCCACCCATGAACTTTTTAGAACGCGGAACGTTGACCATTGGCGTTCGCCCTGAAGAAATTTTGCTTCAAAAACCATCTCAAGACTTTTGGGAGATTCAAGCGGTGTTTCAAATGGTGGAACCCTTGGGCTCTGAGTTTCTACTCCACTTTGATGTGAAAGGGACTTCTTTTGTGGTGAGAACAAATCAAGCTTCTTCTTTCCAAATGGACCAACCTGTAACGTTATATGTTCCCTTAGAGAAAATTTATTTCTTCGATGAAGAAAA
>JAHFEZ010000001.1:0-25310 GCA_023248265.1 Deltaproteobacteria bacterium | reverse complement strand
TTTTTTTTACACATAACCTATTGATTTTACTTGCTATTCCTCAGTGGGTAAATCGCCTGTCAAGAATCTTTACATTTCTAATCTTATTCTCATGTTCTCATTTTTTATAAAAATATAAGTTATATCCATAAGTTACGATTTTTTACGACGATGGCACAACCATTGCACAAATATAAGTACAAAGGGTTCAAGGGGGAGGGTCAGCGACCCGACTATGAAAAAGGGGTATCGAAATGGAAAAGAAAATGAAATGGACAGTGTGGTTTCTGATCTTGGCGTTGTCTTGGGTCAGTGCAGGATGTTTTCCGCCTAAAAAGAGAAAGGGCATTGAGGATCCAGGGGCCTTAAGTATTAAAGATTTGCCTGCCGCTCCTGAAGACGCACAAATTTTAGTAACGTATTTGGATGATCAAACATTTAAAGATCCAAACGATCCTAATTTTTCTAAAAAGCTACCCAGATTAAAGCTCGTATCAGCACAAGAATTTGATACGCAAAATCCTGTGGGTAAATATTCCTTTGTGGGGCGAACCTATGGTGCACTAGCCCCTTTCCGACGAGGATTAGATCTGCCTATCCATGAGTACTATGCACCGATGTCTCCATGGACAGGTCGGGATGGCTTTCGTTATATTTTTAGTGTGAAATGTTTTCCAAGTTTCTCTGGAAGCTATAACCCAGATGATCCGTATAGCTGTGCCCCCGATGCGACAGCGTATAACGATCCTGTCGCCTATTCTGCAGCCGGTGAAAACGTAGGTGGTGCTGGGATTGTGGCTTTGTATCAATTTGAAACCTTAGGGAATGTGGGCTATACGACCGATGCTCAAATTATTTGGGGATTGCTCACCATGCAGCCACCCATTCCTTTTAGATATAAGATCATGGGCTATATTTATCACAGCAGCCAGTCTGATCGTGACAAAAGAATAAAATAATAAAGATTCTCATTACCCCCTAAAAAGAGGTGTCTTTTTCTTGTTCCCCTCTCAAAGAAGAGTTACCAAAAAAAGTTAAAAGACACCTCTTTTGCTTTGGTGGGCCCTCGGTGGTACAATTAAATAAAGGGAGGTGTTCACGTATGCCGATGACTCATAACCTAAGAGCCTTTTTAAAAGAAAACCACGTAAGTTATAAAGCCTTCATTCATATGAGTAGTTTTACAGCGCAACAACTGGCGCATTCCAAACACATGACAGGTGAAAAAGTGGCCAAGGTAGTGCTTTTAAAAAGTGGCAGTGGGTATGTGATGGCCGTTTTGCCTGCATGCTATAAAGTGAATTTTTCAAGCCTCAAAACTATTTTGGGAGATCAGGAATTACGGCTTGCAACAGAAGCTGAAATTCGAAAGCTTTTCCCAGATTGTGAAATTGGGACCATGCCACCTTTTGGAAATCTCTATCATCTCAAAGTGTATGTAGATGAATCGTTGACTCGACAAGAGACCATTGCTTTTCCAGCAGGGACTCACATGGATGCTATTGAGTTAAAATATGAGGACTTTGCTAAATTAACAAAGCCTGAAGTGGAAAAATTTTCGGTGCACACTTAGAGGTGAGCAGAAAACTGCTAGCTGAGTGTGGCAATAGCTTCAATCTCAATAAGAACATCTTTGGGAAGGCGAGAAACTTCTACGGTAGAGCGAGCGGGGGGAGTTTCTTTGAAAAAAGTTCCATAGATTTCATTAACAGCTGGAAAATCAGACATGTTTTTTAGAAAAAGAGTGGTTTTAACGACGTGAGAAAGAGAGATATTTTTGGCTTTAAGAAGCGCTTCAATATTTTGAAGCACACGTTTGGTTTGGTCAACAATGGAAGAAGAAGCAATTAATTGATTGGTCGTGGGATCAATGGCAATTTGGCCCGATAAAAAAAGAAGGCCGTTACTTTCAATGGCTTGAGAATAAGGGCCAATGGCCCTAGGGGCTTTATCGGTTTGAAAACTTTTTTTATTCATGGAGAAAAAAACGTAAAATGGTTCGGGTAAAAAATCAAGGACAAAGTACGGTAGAATATTTACTGGTCGTAGCTGTCGCTTCTTTTTTTGTGCTCTCGCTGGCCGTTTATATGAATCCTAAGCTTACCTCGATGCTTTCTGGTTTAGAAGATGTTGTGGCTGCTAAAATTCGAGGTGGAGAGCTTGTGGCCCATTATAAAGGAGGAGCAGGCAAAGGTGAAACGCTTGCGTCAGCAAAGGGGTCAGGAGAGGGGAGTACAACCCATGAAGGAGAAGCTGGGAGTGAAAGTGGTGGCGGAGGAGGCGGGGGTGGAAGTATTGCATCTCGGCCAGATATGGGAGATTTAGAAGAAGGATCCTCTAAAGGGAAAAAGGGTGGCAGTAGCCAGGACGCAGGAGGGATGGGCGGCGGCGAAGGAGAATCGTCCTCTACCATCATTGCATCGGGGGGCGGAAACTCCAGAAATGTTCCTGCAGTTTCTGCATCTCAAGAATCCAAAACAGAAGGGAAGAAAGAAAAATCAACGGCCGAAGAAGACAAAAGTTCTAAAGGAAGAGGAATTTTATATCAAGAAGGACAAGAAGAAGAGGCCATTGGAGGTACGCCATTTAATTGGATGCGGCTTATTATCATGCTTTTAATTGTTATTGTTGGGGTCTTTGTTGCTTTTGAAATCTATAAATCTGTTAAAATGAGTCGAAAATAACTGTGGTGGAAGTAATGTTTCTAGGGAAAAGGGACGAAATTGAGGAAGGGGCCTCAAAGGGGGAAAAGAAACCCTAAAAACATTACTTTTAAATCCACCATCATTTTTAAAACCTACCTTAATATAAGAGCAAAGAGTGTGCCATAAATTTTATTCAATAAATTCAATAGTTTACAATATAGCTTTTTAAGAAAAAGCCTTTTTTTGTTACTGGAAATTTAAGGATTATGGGCATAACCTATTGATTTCACATTTAAAAATAGCGCATCTGTCATTTCTCAAACAGGGTGCCTTTTCTCGTTGATCAAAAATTAATCATTGATACTGCGCTGGCAATAAAAGCATAACTCATTGAAATTACATCATAAATTACTCATATCTTCCTCCATTTGAAAAATATTTACACATGTCACAAGTGTAGTTTTAGATAACAATAATCACCCATAACTATAAAATACTAAATAATTTCAATAAGTTAAAAAATATGCTCCAATTCGGCATACATTTTGCTCTTAGACTCCATCGCCTATTCATCGAATAAAGGGGGAAACGATATGAAAAGAGATTTTATGAAACAATCATTTTTGGGGATACTTGCAGGGACGGCATTTTTATGTGCCTCGCAGCTTGCGATAGCAGAAGAAACAACGCCCATGGAAATGTCAGCTGCAAAGGAAATCACTCAAAAAGCGATACCAGAGGAAGTGATCACAGGAGTGATCAGCAAAAATCCATTGAGTTTGCGTGTGACGCCAACATTTGGATTTATGGGAGCTGCTGATGAAAATCCATATTTGATCAACAAGTATTCTGCAGGATTTTCAGCGGAGGTTCCTCTATCTTCAAATGTTTCGATTGAAGGAGTGTTTCGCTATGCCACATTTAATATCACCAAAGATGTGCTTCTTCAAAGTCCAGTGATTAGAAATCATAATATGGATAGTTTTAATAATTTCAATGCCTTTGGCGGGAGCGTTCTGAATGCTCCTAGTGGAACAGATCACGTTGGGGAAATGCGACAAATTGCTTTGGGTGGGAACATTAAATATGACCTTTTTCCAGATTCTATTATGACACCTTTTGTAGGAGGGGGCATTACCTACTTCAATAATGAGTACGTAACTGAGCGGATTGTAAGAGTGACACTTCCTCAAACGGTGTATGGGGCGTGCGCTATTGGGGGGTTGAAACTCAAGCTTTCCAGAGAAGTAGCTTTAATTGGCCGAACAGAAATTGGATCTCTTCTTAGTAATAAAAATGGTCGACCCATTTGGGGACCCGATGGAGACGGAGCCAGTGTCTACGATCTTCGAAACTTTCGATCGTATGACAAATATTGGGTAGCGATGGCCGGCATTAGTTTTGGAATGTAAGAAAATCCATTGAACGTAGTTGTTCGGTGGTAAACAGGTAGCGTAGTTTATAGGGGGGTAAGCGCTACCTGTTTTTTTTGCTCAGCAGGCCATTGAAATTTGGGCTTGACGGACAGGCAATTCTTTTCTAAACCTCTGCCTGTGAAATGTGCAGTTTTAAGTTTTTGGGTTGGATTCTTAAGTTTTTCTTTTGCTTTTTCTCAAGAACGAACAAATCTCATTATTCAAAAAAATACAGAAGTTTCTTTGTCTTCCTTGGTATCGCCAGTGCTGGATTCTGAAAAAGGTACTGAAACGTTTTATTTAAGTTCTCTATATTTAGGAGAAGGAGCTAAGCTTTATATCAATCGGTCTGCGACAATTAATGCCAAAAAAATTATTTTAAAACCTAAAAGTACCCTTCATACATTAGGCAACTCTTTGACCCTTAAAACAGATGTTTTTGAAGCCCTTAATTTTCAACCTCCAGGTTTAAATTTATCGGAAGACCAACGCAAAGAGCTCATGGGTCGAATTGATACACGTACTAAAGAAGAAAAACACCAGGGCCAAGATGGGCAAAGCGGGCAAGGAGGTCGTGGTAAGGGAGAAGATGCTCATTTATATATGGTTTATCCCCAGCGCGCTGATAATCCTCAAAATGGTTTTCAAGGGGCAGATGGTGAGGTTGGGCAGAAGGGAAGAAATGCTGGATCTATTATACTTACAGTTAAAAAATTTTGGGGAGGCTATTTTGATGCCCGAGGAGGTGATGGAGGTAAGGGTGGAAATGGAGAAAAAGGTGGAGCAGGCGGCAATGGCCTTAGATGGGGGAGACCAAGTTACGATCCTCATCCAACTGAAGAGCCTCCTTCACTGGATGGTGGTTTAGATGATCTTATTTGGCCAGGTAATAGTATTAGTCCTGATCCAGTTGGAGTTTTTATGCATGGTGTATCTGGGGGCACAGGTGGCAACGGAGGAGCGGGTGGAGATGGAGGTAAGGGTGGAGCAGTGATAATCAACTGTGAAGAAGATTCCTCTACTCCTGATCGCACATTTTTTGTTTTCAGCCAAGGTGGTAAAGGAGGAGAGAGAGGAGAAGGAGGATTAGGTGGAGACGGCGGCAATGCGGGAAAAGTTCCTTTGACAGCTAGGGGGTATCATCTCACTGGAAAATATTGGTTTTATGGAAAGCAAGGCACAGCCGGTACTGCAGGAACACAAGGAAGTCGAGGAACAGATGGAGTGCAGGGTGCGCGGCAGGTGCAAAAATATGATTCTCAAAATTAGTCTTTTAGTGCTCATACTGTTTTCTGCCTGTGGTTCAGAGCAGAAAGCTATACAAACTGGGCAGTCCATGACTCTGGATCTTCAATATCCAGAGGCTTTTATGACTCTGTCTGATTCAGGAAATAAAAAGTTTGAGGACGCAGTCACCTTTTATCAATTTACATTTAGTGGAAATTTTCCTCAGAAAATGACAGAGCCTTTGGACAGAAAAGAATACCGTACCTATGTGTTTAACGATATTCCTTTGGATGAGCATTTAACGATCCATGTTGAAGCGCTAGATTCAGGAAAAAATAGAGTGTGCCATGGAGAACAAGTGATCAGATATGCATCCGAAACAGCGCATATTTTGATTCCTCTCTCATGCCCCTAAAGAAAGAGTGTATGAAGAAAAATTGGAAATATTATTTTTTAATGATCCTGCCGTTTGGCCTGCTGTTTGGCCTGTCGTTTGGATTGACAGGATGCTTTGACAAATCAACCCCCACTCCAGGTCCTTCTTCGGAGTTGCGAGAAGATCAAGAATCTCCCAGCATTTCTGTTTCTACTTCTTCAGTTTCTTCAGGGGGGGCGGGTGTATTTACTCAGTCTGTAGCGGATTGGGAGGATTCCACTTCTTCCTCTTCTCTTCCTTCTTTTTTAATCACCGTCAAAGATCAAGATACTCCCGTTAAAAATTTACACCTTTCTTATTACATTTATCCAGAAGGGCAAAGACTGCAGGATTCTTATTTTCAAGAGTTTGAGCCATTTGAATTTAACCAGTGGAAGGTTAATGTGACAAAGAAAAATATAGCTCCAGCTTCACCTTCTTTTGTAGGAACAAAAAAGTTCATTTTGCGTCTTAAAGCTACGGATGGCGTTAACCCAGCCTCTATTAAAGAAGTCCCTTTTACGCTTACCAATAGCTATGAAACTGTGTCTATTGAAAGCGATCCTTCCGACATTGATCTGTCTTTGTTTATGCCTTCTGATCCCGAAGTGATGTTGTCAGAGTTTCCACAAAGAAGACCCTTTCCCTGGGTATATGCAACCCTTTTTCTTCGTCCAAAATCCTCAGTACCTCTTCGTATCCAGGTAGATTTTGAAGGGTATTTGGAGAATGAGATTCAAATGTCCCAGCAACAGTGGCAAGAAGATGAGCTTCAAAGAAGTAGCGTGGGAGATGTGGAACGGTGGTCTAAAGCACCTGTGATCTTAGAAGTCAAAGAACGAAAAGAAACAGGAGAATGGGGAGAGGCAGAAACTGTGAACCTTCCCAATAAAAAAACGGCCTATATTTTAAACAAGGGGCTTCTTTTCATTTTTAAAACTGAGAATATTTTTAGAGAATTTCCTTTAACAGTGAGGAGCGTGGCCTCGGATCTCAGAATAGATCACGTCAAGCTGCAAGGAAAGTTAAAAATTTTATCTGCGCCACAAAATATTGAAGATCCTTCTTTTTATTTAGATTCTCAAAACTGGAATGATATTACCCCTGCCGATCCTTTTCCGGTTCTAAAAGTAGTATCCAAGTAAGCTATTTCATATTATTATATAAACGCACACTTTTGGGTGGACACAGCGTTTATGATGAAAAAACAGATCATCATTATTTTGGTTCTCGTTGGGAGTTTTATGGGGAGCTTTATGGGGAGTTTTATGGTTTCCCCTGTCCAGGCAGCCTTGTGGAACAAAGTTCTTGCCATATTTGACGATGAAGTTTTGACATTGTGGGAAGTGCAAAGAGAATTGGCTATTGATCAGGCAAGACAAAGGCACTCTCTTTCTAAGGGGATTTCATCTTCTTCTCAGGAGGGGGTTTTGGGGGATCAGCTCAAAGAGATGACCAAAAAAATAATTATTGAAAGACTTGTGTTGCGGGAAGCGCAAAGTTTTGGTGTGGGGTCACTTTCTCAAAATGAAAAAAATATTTTTTTTCAAAAGTTTAAAAATGTTTTTAGCACAGCTTTTGAGTTTAAAAAGTTTATGGAAGACTATCAGTGGTCAGAAGAAGAACTTAAGACTGTTTTGAGCCGATCCATCATCGTTGAGCGTTTTATTAAAGAAAAAATTCTTTCGGCCTATATTTATGTAACCGAAGAAGAGATTAAAGAGTTTCAAAAAAGAAATAAAAGCGCTTTAACGCTCAAGCAAGCCAAAGAGGCTTTGATTAAAAGTAGGCTTCAAGAAAACTTAAAAGATTGGATTGAAAATATTAAGCGTCGAAGTCAAATTAAAACCTTGTGGGAATAAAGTTTCATATTGTCAAAGCCCAAGCTAAAGATTTGCCTGAGGTTCATGCCATCGAAAAACAATCCTTCCCGGATCCCTGGAGCCTTAAGTTATTTGAAGAGCTTTTAGCCAATCCTTCTCAAGCGCTTTATGTGGCCCAAAAAGAAAATGAAATGAAAGAAAATGAGGTGCTGGGCTACGTTGCTTTTTGGAAAATTTTAGATGAAGGGCATATTTTAAATTTATGTGTGGATCCTCAGCATATGAAGCAAGGGATTGGAAGCCAGCTCCTTCAATTTTGTTTAGATGCCTATGTATCTCAAGCAGTGACTCTTTTTTCTTTAGAAGTTCGCACGAGCAATATCGCAGCCCAGCGCCTTTATCAAAAATTTGGCTTTGAAATCAAATACATCCGAAAAAACTATTATCCTAATCATGAAGATGCTCTCATTATGATTAAACGGTGTCAATTTCCCCTTGCATGACCTTTTAAGATTTGCTATGACCAAGCTACTTAGTTTGGTTTTTTATTAAAGAAAGTGGGCTTAGCCCACTTTTTTTTTGTATGTTTCGCAAAAAAGAAATCGAAGAACAAGTAGAAGGTCTCATTGCTCAAAAGCTTTTGGCTCAAGGCTATGAGGTGGTAGCGGTTGAATTTTTAAAATCGCATCAAGGGCAGGTATTGAGGGTATATATTGACAAGGAAAATGGGGGCGTCACCGTTGACGATTGCTCACAAGCGCATCGGGTGATTGAGACCCTGATAGAAGAAGAGAAGATTTCAGATCTGCAATATCGAGAGTTTCAGTTGGAAATTTCTTCTCCGGGAGTTAATCGAATTTTAAAAAAGAAAGAGGATTTTCAAAAATTTAGCGGTAGTGAAATTCAAATTCACCTGGTGATGCCCTTTATTCAAGAAGATGGAAAGTTGCAAAAAAATTTTACGGGGATTTTAAAAGGCATGAAAGACGATAAAATCTTTTTAGAAATAGATCAAAAAATAGTTGAGATTTTGTGGGACACGATTAAGTCCGCCCATATTAAATATCCATTTAATAGTTAATACGAAAGAGGAGGAAGTGCGATGTTACAACCAAGTTTAGGGAGGCTCATTGAGCAGGTGGCCAAAGATCGTGGCATGGATAAAAAAGTGATTGTTGATGCGCTTGAGACAGCATTTTTGATGGCAGCTAAAAAGAAGTATGGCCTCAGTAAAGAGATCGAAGCTCATTTTAACGAAGAAATTGATGATATGGAGCTTTTTCAATTTAAAACAGTGGTAGAAAAAATTCAAGATGAAGCCATGGAAATTGTGCTCAAAGAAGCCAAGAAGCTTGATCCAGAGGCAACCGTAGGAGATAGCATCGGGGTTAAGATGGATGCTAAAAAATTCGGACGCATTGATGCCCAAACTGTCAAACAAGTCATTACTCAAAAGGTGTTAGAAGCTGAAAAAGATCTCGTTTACAAAGAATATTTTCACCGAAAAGGTGAAATTATTTCAGGTATTGTGAGGCGGTACGAGCGAGGCAATGTGATGGTGGACCTGGGAAAAACAGAAGCCATTATTCCACCTCGAGAACAAATTCCTGGAGAAAATTTTCGCTCAGGAGATCGTGTTCAAGCGTATATTATCGATGTTCAAGATGCGACCACACGAGGGGCTCAGGTGGTGCTGTCTCGATCTACCCCTTTGTATCTCATTAAGCTTTTTGATCTTGAGGTCCCAGAAGTTTCAGAGAAAATTGTGGTGATTAAAGGAGCTGCTCGGGAACCTGGTTTTCGTTCGAAAATTTCAGTTTATTCTAAAGATTCTGATGTGGATGCGGTGGGAGCCTGTGTGGGAGTAAAGGGTACGCGTGTGCAAAATGTGGTTCAAGAGCTCAGAGGTGAAAAAATTGATATTGTTCCTTGGAGTGACAATGACATGCAATTTGTAGTGAATGCGCTGGCCCCCGCAGAAATTTCAAAAGTCATTATTGATGATGTCAACCACAGCATGGAAGTGATTGTGCCAGATGATCAATTGTCTTTGGCGATTGGTAAAAGAGGCCAAAATGTGCGTTTGGCGATGCAGCTGACTGGATGGAAACTCGATATTATTACGGAATCTAAAATCTTGGAGCGCACGACGCGTGCTAAGAAAAGTCTTACGGCCATTCCTAGAGTGAATGAAACCTTAGCTATGGGGCTTTATCAAAATGGATATGATACGTTTGAGGATGTGGCCAAAGCAGAAGTCAAAGAACTTCTCCATGTTCCAGGGATTGAAGATGAAGAGAAAGCCAAAGCCTTAAAACAAGAAGCACAGGCCCTCATGGATCAAGGAATGACCACCGATAAACTGGTCAATCCTAAACGGGCTGAAGCTCCTAACGCAGAGCAAGCAGAGGCTTCAAAGCCAAAGGAAGAAGAAACAGAAGAAGCAAAGCCAGAAGCAAAGCCAGAAGAATCAAAGGAAGAAGCAAAGGATGCCACCGAAAAAAATTAAACTCTCCGATTTAGAGACAGAGCTTCATTTAACTTCTGAAGAGTTAATGGAAAAGCTTCCTGAAGCAGGGATTAAAGTCTCTGCCAGAATCAAAACACTTTCGGAAGAAGAAGTTGAGAAATTTCGTCAATATATACAAAAAAAGAATGTCTCTTTAACTGAAGTTCGAAAAGGGGATATTGTTGAAAAGCGAGTTCAGACATCTGTTATCCGTCGACGAAAAGTAGAGACTCCTCCTCCACCTGCTCCTGCTCTAGCTGCTCCCACGCCTGAGCCTCCTAAAAAAGAGGCGGCAAAATCAGGTGCCCCAAAGGTGCCTGAAGAAAAAAAATCTAAAGCAGACAAGCCCAAAATTAATGTTGTTGTTGAAGAAAAGCCAAGGCCTGCTTCTGAGCTTTCTCAAAAAACATCTGAAGAAGAGCTTCTCAAACAAAAAGAAAAATCCGTCGTTCAAAAAACATTGGCAGAAGAAGAGGAGCTTGCGAAGAAAAGACGGAAAGCTTTTATTCAAAGACGTTCCGAGGAGTTTGATATTCATGGGTTTAATCGGGCAGAACGTATTTATCAGCCCAAAAAGAAAAAAGCGGTTGTCTTAGATAGATCCAAAATGCAATCCACTCAGATTACAATGCCCAAAGCTTCTAAACGAGTTGTGAAAATGTCTGGGCAAATTACGGTGGGGGATTTAGCAGCTCAGCTCAAAATAAAAAGTAGTGATGTCATTAAAAAACTCATGCAATTGGGGACGATGCTCACAGTCAATCAGTCTCTGGATGTGGATATGGCAACCCTGGTGGCCCAAAGCTATGAGTATGAAATACAAAATGAAGTTTTAACAGAAACAGATCTTTTAAAAAGAGAAGCTTCTCAACCAGCGGAAACCTTTAAGCTGCGTCCTCCCGTGGTGACCATTATGGGTCATGTGGATCATGGGAAAACGACTTTGCTAGATGCGATTCGAAAAAGTGATGTGGCCCTTGGAGAAGCAGGAGGTATTACGCAGCACATTGGGGCCTATATGGTCGATGTGGGGGATAACCGAACGATTACCTTTATTGATACGCCAGGTCATGAAGCTTTTTCTGCTATGCGGGCGAGAGGAGCTAAAACAACAGATATTGTGGTTTTAGTGGTTGCTGCGGATGATGGTGTGATGCCTCAAACCAAAGAAGCGATTGCTCATGCCAGAGAAGCTCAAGCCCCCATTATGGTGGCTTTGAATAAAATTGATAAGCCTGGAGTTCAAGTGGATCGCGTGAAAAAGCAACTCGCAGATTTAGATTTATTGGCAGAAGATTGGGGTGGAAAAACCGTTGTGGCTCCTGTGTCTGCCAAAGCCAACAAAGGGGTTAAGGAACTTTTGGAACTTATTTTACTTCAGGCTGATATTTTGGAATTGAAAGCCAATCCTGGCCAGCTGGCCGAGGGCGTGGTTTTAGAAGCCAAAGTGTCACGGGGATTAGGGCCGGTGGCTACGGTTTTAATTCAGCAAGGAACATTGAAAAAAGGAGATGTATTGATTGCGGGCACGGTCTTTGGAAAAGTTCGCTTGCTGGTTGATGATAGAGGACGGCAGTTAAAAGAAGCGCTTCCATCCTATGCGGTTGAAGTTTCTGGGCTCGAAAGTGTTCCCCAAGCAGGGGATCCTTTTTATTGTTTTAAAAACGAACAAGATGCTCGTGCTCTCGTTGAGCTTCGGATTCAAAAACAAAAACAAGAAGAACAAAAACCAGAAGAATCAAAAGTAACCTTAGAAGGTCTTTATGCCAAAATGAAAGAGGGAGAGGTTGAAGAGTTTAAAATTATTGTAAAAGCAGATGTTCAAGGTTCTGTCGAAGTGATGAAGCAAACGATTGAAAAAATAAGCACACCTAAAGTAAAAATGAATGTCATTTATCATTCAACAGGAGCCATCAGTGAATCGGATGTGAACTTAGCTTCGGCTTCAGGGGCGGTTATTATTGGGTTTAATATGCGCCCAGATCCGAAAGCTCAAGAACTTGCCAAAGCCCAAAAAGTGGATATCAAGCTTTATTCCATTATCTATGATGTGATTGACGATCTCAAAAAAGCAATGCTGGGCAAACTAGAGCCCACCATTCAAGAGACGGTCCTAGGACGAGTCGAAGTTCGAAATATCTTTAAGGTTTCAAAAGTTGGAACCGTGGCGGGATGTTCGGTTGTCAGTGGGAAAGTGACACGTACGTGTAAGGTTCGATTGCTGAGGGATTCTGTGGTAATCTATACAGGAAAAGTCATATCGCTCAAAAGATTTAAAGATGATGCGAAAGAGGTCCTCCAAGGATATGAATGCGGTATCGGTCTTGAAAATTACAATGATGTTAAAGAAGGAGATGTCATTGAAGCTTTTATCGTAGAAGAGGTTGCTGCAACGCTTGGGTCTGATGTCAGAGAGTAGAAGACAATATCGTGTGGGAGAAATGATTCGAGATCTCATTTCTTCTCTTTTGCTGAAAGGTTTTCGTGATCCACGGGTTCAAGGATTTATAACGGTAACGAAGGTTTCTATAACTTCTGACTTAACATTGGCGCGAGTGTATGTGAGCATTATGAAGGATGACCCAGTGAAGCAGCAAGATGTTTTGGACGGTTTAAAAAAAGCTTCTGGATATATTAAGTCCAATATTGCAAAAGAGTTAGCGCTTCGTCATACCCCTGATTTAGAATTTAAATTGGACACTTCCTTAGATTTTACAGAACGAATTGATCAGCTTTTAAAAGAGTCAAAACCTAAAGGTGTCAAAAAAGATGAATAACGTTATTGCGGCTATCAAAAGAGGCAAGTCATTTTTAGTCAGTTCTCATGTAGGCCCTGATGGAGATGCCATGGCTTCCATGCTTGCCATGGGATGGGGATTGGAACAATTGGGGAAAAAAGTGACTTATTTTAATCAAGATTCTGTCCCAGAAGTTTTACGTTTTTTACCGGGTTCTGACAAGGTCATCACTCAATTAACCTCTCAATATTCTTTTGATGCTGCTTTTGTGATGGACTGTGGGGCCTTTAAGCGTCTGGGGGAAAAGTTTGGCCAATTCAAAGGATATCAAAAACTCATTAACGTAGATCATCATGCCAGTAACGATCGTTATGGGGATATCAACACTGTTATTGATGATGCTGCCAGTACGGGAGAAGTGGTGTGGGCGATTTTAAAAAAAGCGGGATGTAAGCTGACCTCTCAAATTGCCACCAATATTTATTGCACCTTAGTAACAGATACGGGTTCTTTTCGATATTCCAACACCAATGCCCATACTTTAAAACTTGCAGCCCAAATGGTGGAAGCAGGAGCCAGCCCCAATTTAGTGGCTCAAAATTTATTTGAGTCTCAGCCGTATGAGACTTTTGTTTTATTGGGAAGGCTTTTGGAGCGGCTTCAGATATCGAAAGATAAACGGTACAGTTGGTCTGTCATTTACCAAAAAGATTTAAAAGAAACAGGGGCTTCTTATGAAGATACCGAAGAGTTTATTAATTATCCTCGGGCTATTAAAGGAGTCGAAGTGGCGGTTCTTTTTAAAGAGATGCCCCAAAATCAGTATAAAGTGAGTTTGCGATCTAAATTGGATGTAGATGTCTCTCAAATTTGTGCCCAATTTCAAGGAGGGGGGCATAAAAAAGCGGCTGCCTGTATTCTTAAAGGGTCATTTGAAGAAGTATCCAAGAAAATTTTTTCAAGCGTTGAGAAGGTTTTAAAATGATTCATGGGGTCTTAGTTTTAGATAAACCCAAGGGTATGACATCGGCTCAGGTTGTTGAAAAAATTAAAAGAAAATTTAATTTTCAAAAAGTAGGGCATGGAGGGACACTCGATCCTTTGGCCACAGGGGTTTTGCCCATTTGTATTAATCAAGCAACCAAGATTTCTTCTTGGTTCTTGGGAGCTGACAAAGTGTATGAAGGTGTTTTTTTATTAGGAGTTGAGACGGACACACAAGATATTTTAGGGAAAGTGATTGCCACGCACCCGGTACGAGTGACGGAGCAAGAAATTCAGGCTGCTATGGAAAAGTTTAAAGGGGCGATTCAGCAAATCCCTCCGATGTATTCTGCCATTAAAAAAGGAGGCAAGCCTTTGTATCGTTATGCCCGTGCCAATCAAGAAGTGGAACGTCTGCCTCGTCAAATCCACATTTTTGATTTTCAGTTTTTGGGCAAAAGTGGCCATGAAGTTCAATTTAGAGTGCATTGCTCCAAGGGAACGTATGTGCGTACCTTGTGTGCAGATGTAGGAACTGAGCTTAAAAGTGGAGCCTGCGTCAAAGAGCTCAAACGCGTTCGGACGGGCAATTGTGAGCTGCAACATGCTATTGGACTAGAGGCCTTAAATTCCCAAAACTTGACAGGGACTCCTCACTGGAAAACTATTGCAGAGATTCGTTCTCTGTGTTACAAGGCGGATAACTTAAAATGAAGAAAGGAAAATGAAACATGGCATTTACCCAAGAAGCTAAGCAAGCCATGATTAAAAAAGTGCAAAAAAAGGAGAGCGATACTGGATCGCCAGAAGTGCAAATAGCGCTTTTAACTGGAAGAATTAATAATCTTACAGGGCACTTTCAGTCACATGTGAAAGATCACACCTCTCGCAGGGGACTCCTTACTATGGTTGGGCAGCGAAGGAAGCTGTTAGAATATTTGCGCTTAAAGCATAAAGATCGTTATCAAAAAATTGTTCTCGATCTTGGGATACGTAAATAACGCCTATCTCGTGTTTCAATTAAAAATAATATGAATACTCAATTAGACTGTGAATTTGCAGGTAAAAAACTGACATTTGAAATCAATAAAGTGGCTAAACAGGCCAATGGTTCTGTATTGGTGCGCTGTGGAGACACAGTTGTGCTTGTAACAGCCGTCATGTCGTCAAAGGCTAAAGAAGGCCAAGATTTTTTTCCTTTGACGGTAGATTATCAAGAAAAGTTTTATGCCGCAGGGCGTATCCCAGGCGGTTTTTTTAAACGAGAAGCCAGGCCCAGTAGCAAGGCTACTTTGACAGCGCGGCTCATTGATAGACCGCTGCGCCCTTTGTTTTCCCCTGGATTTTTTAATGATGTCCATATTGTGGCTACAACTTTATCGGTTGATAATGAAAATGAGCCTGATGTTTTGGCTTTAATTGGAGCTTCTGTGGCCTTAGAACTATCCGACATTCCCTTTTTGGGGCCTGTGGCTGCAGCACGCGTGGGAAGAGTGAATGGCAAGTTTATTTGTAATCTCAGTCGGGAGCTTCAAAAACAAAGTGATATCGAACTTTTGGTAGCGGGTTCTAAAAATGCGATTACGATGGTTGAGGGAGGAGCTAAAATTGTTCCTGAAGAAGATATATTGGAAGCTATTTTAACGGCACATCGTGAAATGCAATCTGTCATTAAATTTCAAGAAGAAATTCGTAAAAAATATGGGAAACCAAAATTAGCTTTTACTCCGCCTCCTGAAAATACAGCTTTAAAAGAAATTGTGACCAAGGTGTGCGGGTCTCAATTTTCAAAGATCATTCATCTTTCCAATAAAAAGGAGAGAAGTGAAAAGTTGCGTCAACTCAAAGAGGGTGTTTTAGAAAAAGCTTTAGAAAATGTGAGCGAATCGGAAAAAGGAGTACGATCCAAAGAAGCTACGAACCTATTTGATCTTCTCAAAGAAAAATATGCCAGAGAATATACGTTAAAAGAGAAAAAACGTATTGATCAGAGAGAATATTCCACGATTAGACCCATTACGATTGAAGTAGGACTTTTGCCTCGAACTCATGGTTCTGCGCTTTTTACTCGAGGGGAAACGCAGGCTTTAGCGATTACAACCTTGGGAACTGTTGAAGATCAGCAGCGTGTGGATGCTATCGAAGGAGAAAGTAAACAAGCATTTATGTTGCACTATAATTTTCCACCATTTTCAACGGGAGAGGTGGGATTTTTAAGAGGGCCAGGCCGAAGAGAAATTGGCCATGGAGCTTTGGCCGAAAAAGCTTTAGCAGGGGTGCTTCCTCCTTCTGAAAAATTTCCCTATACGATTCGATTGGTTTCAGAAATTTTAGAATCCAATGGTTCTTCTTCCATGGCTTCTGTATGTGGAGGAACTTTATCGCTCATGGATGCGGGTGTTCCCATTGAAGCTCCTGTGGCAGGGATTGCCATGGGGCTTATTAAAGAGGGCAATGATGTAGCGATATTGTCCGATATTTTGGGAGATGAAGATGGATTCGGGGACATGGATTTTAAAGTAGCCGGGACAGAAAAGGGCGTCACAGCGCTTCAAATGGATATTAAAATTGAAGGCGTTTCAAAAGAAATTTTAAAACAAGCTCTGACTCAAGCCAAAGAAGGACGTTTATATATTTTGCAAAAAATGAAAGAAGCTTTATCTCAAAGTCGAACAGAGCTTTCTCCTCATGCTCCACGTATTCACAAAGTTATCGTGCCCAAAGATAAAATTCGAGATATTATTGGTTCTGGAGGAAAAACAATTCGATGGATTATTGAGCAGACAGGAGCCAAAATTGATATTAATGACGAGGGCGAAGTCAATATCGCTTCCAATAATGAAGAAGCCTTACAAAAAGCGATTCAGATTGTTTCAGATCTTGTGAAAGAACCACAAATTGGAGAAATTTATAAAGGAAAAGTCATGCGTGTCGTGGATTTTGGCGCTTTTGTAGAAATTCTACCCAATAAAGAAGGTTTGGTTCATATTTCTGAGCTGGATTTAAAGCGCGTGAATGTCGTGACAGATATTATCAATGAAGGGGACGAAATAGATGTTAAAATTTTAGATATTGATCGGCAAGGAAAGATTCGTCTAAGTCGAAAGGTATTATTGGAAGGTTATGAGCCTCCTCAACATGAGCCCGCCAGATACGAACGTGATCGAGGTGAAAGAAGACCTTATCCTTCAACCAAAGGCCCTTACAAAAAAAATTAGCAAGGTGTCCGTTGGATAAACTCACGGTTAAAATCAGTCGCGTTTGTACAAGTAAAAACTCTCTTCCACTTCCTCGTTTTATGACAGAGGGATCTTCAGGCTGCGATCTTATGGCAGATGTTGAAAAGCCTTTAAAAATTAAGCCAGATGAGCGTGTATTGGTTTCTACGGGAATTTCAATTGCCATCCCTTTAGGCTATGAAGCTCAGGTGAGACCTCGAAGTGGGTTGGCTGTGCAGTGGGGATTAACCTTACCCAATACTCCAGGAACGATTGATTCAGATTACCGAGGGGAAATTAAAGTGCCTTTGATCAATTTAGGAAAAAAGACAGTGACCATTTCTAGGGGAGATCGAATTGCTCAAATGATTTTTCAAAAAGTTTGCTCTGTAGAATGGCAAGAAGTGAAAAGCTTAGATGAGACTCAAAGAGGCAAAGGTGGTTTTGGGCACACAGGGTTTAAAATAAAAAAACTTCATGAACGTCTCTAATTTGCCCAATCTGCTGACTCTCTTTCGCTTTCTTGTGACGCCTCTTATTATTTTACTGCTTTTAACCGATGCGCCGTGGGCAGGGATTGTGACAGCTGTTTTGGTGTCCCTGGCAGGGCTTTCTGATTTTTTAGATGGCTATTTGGCACGGTATTGGAAGTCTGAAACAAATACAGGAAAATTTTTAGATCCTCTGGCGGATAAAGTTTTGGTGGTTGCAGGACTGATTATGCTGGTGGGATTGGGCAGGGTGCATCCCATCTTAGTGGTTATCATTATATGCCGAGAAATTTTTATTACGGGGCTCAGAGCCATTGCAAGTTCCAAAGGCATTGTCATGGCAGCAGAAAAATCTGCAAAATATAAAACCACATTTCAAATGATTGCTGTGGGGGCTTTGGCTGTCCATGAAACTTATTTGGGGCTCAATGGCCATTTAATTGGACTTTTGACCATTTATATTTCTTTGGGTTTTTCTCTATACTCGGCTATTGAGTATGTAAGGCTTTTCTTTGGTAAGGTGTTTTAAAGGGATCCTTTAAAATTTTTATTGAAATCCACTTCAGAGTATGAAGAATGAAAGTCTACCGTGCGGGCGTAGCTCAGTTGCCCTGGGGAGCGTAGCGACCCATTTGATCTTTACGCTCTACCGAAAAGGATATTGATTGTTAACAGTGTTTGAGTTTATTAAAAATTAAATATGCGGGCGTAGCTCAGTTGGTAGAGCGTCTCCTTGCCAAGGAGAAGGTCGCCGGTTCGAATCCGGTCGCCCGCTTATGAATTATTTATTCCCCAAAGTATTCAACGACATTGCGTTCGGATTCGATGAGCTTAACGCAGTGAAGGTCTGCATCGTTTGGCTTATTGCCAAACGTCTCATTGATTGGCGATGAGCCAAGCATCTCATCATTCAATTTATCTTTGAGGATCTTCCAAATGCGTAAAGAGACATTTTCGGCAGTAGGAATAACACCTTTTAAAAATTCCACATTATCATTTAAACTTTTGTGATCTACCAAAACATGAATTTCTCTCATGAGTAGTTTATGGAGCCTTTTAATATCCATGACCATGCCGGTATCACCGTTGGGTTTCCCTTTAACAGTTACTTCTAAAACATAATTATGGCCATGGCCTCTGAAGCATTCTTGGTAAGTTTCTTCATTTTTTTGATCTGAAAATTCAGGATTCCAAAGCCTGTGGTAGGCAGAAAACATAATTTTTGTGGTTAAGTAATGCATGAGCATTTTTTCATACACCGAAAGAACTCTTTTTGCAAATTGCCTTCTCTTTATGATAGAAGGGGATATTCGTCATCAAATGATCTGGTGGCGGCGTAGCCAAGTGGCAAGGCTTCAGTCTGCAAAACTGACATCGGCGGTTCGATTCCGCCCGCCGCCTCGCCTTCGACTCATACTTTCATAGTAATTTCAATAAGTTATAATGTAAACTTAAAGCTTTAATAGTGGCTATTTTTGTGGTATAAAGGAGTGTTTTTTTAAGGGGGAGTCTTTGGTCTTTCAAAAGTGGCTTTCAGTTATTTTAAGTGTGAGCATTCTTGCCACTCCCGTCTCATCCGTCTTTGCCCAAGAACCTCAAGAGGATTTTCCAAAACCAGAAATGGGTGAGGCATCAATAGATGCGCCTAAAGAAAGTCGAAAGCTCATGCGGCAATTCGAGGCACTTCAAGAAAAAGTCAAAAAAGCTTTTGAGCATCCACCCCTGCCAACTGTGCCGGCCGCACCGGTCGTACCGGTCGTAGAAGCTTCTCAAGATTTTATAGAAGCTTTTTATGTCCTTAAAAATTTTACAGAAAAAGTTTTAAATACGCCTACGTTTGATTGGGCTCAAGCAAATACAGATTTTTATATTTCTCAGCTGGAAGATGCAATGGTTAAAGATGTAAAAGGGTTTGAGCCTATCTTGGATGAAAGGCGTGTTTTTTTTGATCGTGCTTTGGCAAATGGACAAGCTCCCACTCTGATTGAAAAGGAAAAAATATTTTTAGGGTTTGAAGAAGTACGCAAGGAATTTGATAAGGCTAAAATTGTTTTTCATTGGAAAGGCCCTTTAGCTTCCTATGTAAAAATTAACTTTCATGGAAAACAAGATTTTGAGCGCTTTGTTTCCGCTGCTCGTTATTATGTTATTGGCCAAAATGATCCCACAATATATGAAGTGATCCCCAAACTGAGCGATTTACAGGCTTTAGAAGTTGAAGCCTTGGCGCAAGATCAAAGTGAGCAAGGATGGGAAAATCTTTTAAAACGTGTTGCTATTGATTTATATCTTACAGAGTGGGTGTATTTGGATTCTTTGTGGATTTCCTCTTTGCATCCACCCACTCAGCGTTTGTCTCTTCTTCCTCTTTCTTGTCAGAATCAATATCAAACCCTGCATCCGTTAACCATTCCTCACCTTTTAGCGGAAAAAGAAAAAGTAGCCTCTCGTGCTCTTTTTGAAGCGCAATTTTATACGACGCTTAGAACAGATAAAATTCTTTCTATCCCTATTTTTGTAACGGAACCCATGGTTCGAAAACTCTTGGGGATGGTTCCATCTTGGAAAGTAGATCAGGCTTTGGAGGCTATGAAGGATCCTCAAAAAGCAGAGGCTCGTGTACAGCGGATGATGCATCTGATGGGTGGGTTAGAAAATCAGATGACCATCTATGCCATCAGTTGGTATTTTCAAAGCCAAAACGAATATCCCTTTTTATGGCAGGGTACGAAAGAAGAAATTGAATCAAAAATTTTAACTCAGCTCATAGCTGTTAAAAAAATATTATTTTTAGCGGTCATCGAACGTATTCTTACGGACTCAAGGGCTACAGTCAGTTTGGAAGTGAAAGGGCAGATCTTAGAATTGGCCCAAGACATGTCAAAGCTTTTGCCAGAACAAGAAGAATTTAAAGCTGCAAGCAAACGTATCTATGAGATTTATGAGGAATCTAAGACAACTTTGCAGGCAGTAGAAGAAGAGCTGCTCCATCAAGCTCGGCCGAAAGAGCTGGTAGACGATAAGATTGAGCAATTTCGAGAGCTTTCTCAAAAGCTCATAGAGCAAGATCAAAAAATTGCTCAGCTTAAAGAAGGGCATGCGCTTGCCGCCCTTGAAGATACGCCACAAAATTTTAAAACGGCTTCTTTGGTTTTTGCTCCCCAATTGACCGATCTCATTTCAAAAGAATCTTTTGATGAAATAAAACGGGTATTGTTTGACGAAGAAGAAACCTACGAAGCTGCCTTTCATAAATATCAAGATTGGGTGAGTTCTTTTGACGGAACAGAAAAAGTTAAAGAAGACATGAAAAAAGTAGGTTCTCAGTTTGGTCTCACGCACGCTCAGCCTTTATCCCAGCTATTTGAAGATTCTCAGCAAAGGAGTTTATTTGAAACTGTAGTTCGGGGGCTCTTAGTCACCCGCGCGCCCTTGTTGGAAGCGGAAGTTGAATACGAAGGACATTCAAAACCCTTCTATGTGCATTTTTGGGAAGCAACCGAACACAATAAACCTCACGCTGTATTTGTAGAGCTTATCCAAAGGGCCATTTGGAATAAGAAGCAACTTGTGGAATATGAAGTCGATCGTTTTTGTAAGCTTGATCCGACTTCAGCTCAAGGGATGGAATATCTTTTGGCAAACACCAACTTTCGAAAATCAGCACTCTCCAAATTTCCTGGCTTTGATAAAATCAATGAAACCGTGATGACTCATCTTCATGAAGAACTTTCGGAAGGAAAATTTGAACAAGCGGTAGGGTATGGTTTTTTAACAGTTATTGGGCTTTCTTTTGTGACAGGTCCACTCAGTCGACTTCCGTGGTGGTTAGGGGGGAGATGGATTCCTGCCATTCCACAAACAGTATTAAAAGTTGGGCATGTATTTGGGATGGCAGCTGCTCCGCTGGCCATATGGTGGATGGGGGAACATGTGAAGCGATATTTTTGGGAAGAAGAACATGTGATAGATGCTTTGGAAAATTTTAATTCTATCAACATTGAAGGGAAAGACAATGATGCCATAACCGTTCTAGACCTTTTGAAAGAAGATACCCTCTTAAAAGACCCCACTCAGGGTTTTCGGCGTCATCCAGATATTTTGAAAAATAAGCTTGATTTAAGAATGGCTCAGGTGAGCTTCTTACTTTTTGCACCTGTGCAATATGCATTTGTTCGAGGAATGCTCGTTCAAACCTATGGTTTTTATAGTCAAAAGCTTCCCTTTACCAGGCGTGTTGGAATTTCTGCCGCTTTGAAAAAACTTTATATTCCCACGCGTTTTTGGACATTTAAGCCCGGCAATGAACTTTTAGCACTGCCTCCAGAAGCTTTAAGACGCGCTTATTTAGATGCTGTGGATCGATCGATTTCTGTGAAAAAATTAACATCTTATATTGAAACATGGACCAGGCTTTTGACCCGTCAAGTGGGAGAGCATGAAGCCAGATGGGGAGTCGGGGCAACCTGGCAAGAAACCGTCCAGCTCATTGAAACGAATGCCTCTAAAACTTGGATTCCTAGACACGCAGCCTCTCCTTCTTATTTTATGAGGAGTGAGGGATTAGCGCAGCAACTCATAGCTGAACGCCAAATGCTTCTGGTTCGGTTGAGACTGAATCAAGAAGCGCTACATAGCTTACAAAACCAAGGAGCTTCAAAAGTAAGTGAGGTTATCTTAAGAGAGCGTTTTGGTCCAGCCTTGGAAGAATTAGAGATGTACTTTGATCAAAATTTGGCCCAGTTTTATCCCTCTGATGAATTGACTTGGCTTATTTCTAATATTGATACTTCGCGATTTATAGGACTTTGGTTTGGAGGCTGGGTGGGTGTTCAAGGCTCTTTAGGCTATGCCATTGAAAAAATGGCCGCATATCACTATCTAGCTTCTCAAAGACTGCCGCTTTTGTTTTCGGTTGTGAGATGACTTTGGCAATAGAAACATTTTTAAATTAGTTTTAATTTTTTCTTCAAGTTGTCTGGCGCGTTCTTTTGAAATTTTATATTTATTGGCAATGGCTTGAAGCGTCATGGGTTTTTCAGCCACCAGCCTTTTTTTATAAATAAAGAGATTTCTTTCTTTGAGTGTTTTTTCAAATTCTTTCAGTTTGTTTTGCATCATAAGCGCTTCTTCTTTTTCTGCTAAAAATTGCTCAACATTGCCTTTGTCGTCTGCAATAAAATCAATCCGAGTGTTTTTATCGTCATCCCCTTTTTTAAGCGGGGCATCCAAAGAAATATCTCTGCCTTGCATGCGTTGATCCATTTCAATCACATCTTTTTCGCGCACTCCCAATTTTTGGGCGAGAAGCTTTGGGGATGTTTCTAGATCATAGTGATCTAATTTTTGTTTTTCTTTTTGGAGTTTATAGAAAAGTTTTCGTTGAGCTTGCGTTGTCCCGATTTTTACAAGACTCCAGTTTCGCTGAATATAGTCATGAATGTAGGAGCGGATCCACCACACAGCATAGGTAATGAGTCGTGTGTCTTTATAAGGATTATAGGTTTTCACAGCTCTCATGAGCCCAATATTGCCTTCTTGAATAACGTCCATGAGTTTTAATCCATAGTTGGCGTATTCATTGGCAATTTTAATAACAAACCGAAGATTTGATGTGACTAATTTATGAGCTGATTCAAGGTCTTTATCCTTCCAATAGCGAGCTGCGAGCTCAAATTCTTCTTCTTTGCTAAGTAGTGGATATCTAAGCACTTCTTTTATATATTGCTCAGAAGGAGATATGATTTGTGGTAAAGAATTCTTTGCCATAAGGATTATTACTTATCACAAATCACTTTAAGGATAAAGAGGGATAAAGTCACATTTTTTACCCCTTGACAGAACAAAAAATATGCGCATATTAAGCAACGATTCAGCTTTAATTAACTTTTTTAAAGAAAAGAAAGGAGAAATGAAACTATGAAAATTAGACCGTTAGGAGATCGAATCTTGGTAAAGCGGGTTGAACAAGAACAAAAAACAAAAGGTGGGATTATTATCCCAGATACTGCGCAAGAAAAACCACAAGAAGCAGAGGTTGTTGCGGTAGGGGAAGGACGAGTACTAGAGAACGGAACAAAACGGACTCTGGATCTTAAAGTGGGTGAGAGAATTCTTTTCAGTAAGTATTCTGGGACAGAAATTAAATTAAATGACATAGAACATCTGATTATTAAAGAAGAAGATGTTTTAGGCGTCATTCAAAAATAACTCTTATAAGGAGGGGGAAAACAATGTCAAAAATTATTCAATTCAGTGAAACAGCCAGACAATCTATTTTAAAAGGAGTAGATACGTTGGCCAATGCCGTTAAAATTACGTTGGGGCCCAAAGGTCGCAATGTGATTTTGGAAAAATCCTTTGGTGCTCCAACCATAACCAAGGATGGTGTCTCTGTTGCTAAAGAAATTGAGCTCGAAGATAGATTTGAAAATATGGGAGCTCAAATGGTGAAAGAAGTGGCTTCTAAAACCAGTGATACAGCTGGGGACGGAACCACCACTGCCACTGTGTTAGCTCAAGCTATTTTTAGAAAAGGATCAAAAGCTGTGGCCGCGGGCCATAGCCCCATGGAGCTCAAACGAGGGATTGATCGCGCTGTCACGGTAGTGGTTGAAGAGCTCAATAAACTTAGCAAAAAAGTAAAAGACAGAAAAGAAATTGCACAGGTAGGAACCATTTCTGCCAATGGCGATGAAAATATTGGAAAAATTATTTCTGAAGCCATGGACAAAGTGGGCAAAGAAGGAGTGATTACGGTTGAAGAATCTAAAACCATGGATACAACCTTAGAAGTAGTTGAAGGGATGCAATTTGATCGTGGGTATCTTTCTCCTTACTTTGTAACCGATCCTGAAAGAATGGAAGTCATTCTCGAAGATGCGTATTTGCTTTTACATGAGAAAAAACTTTCTAATTTAAGAGAGCTTTTGCCAGTGTTAGAAAAAGTAGCGCAATCGGGAAGACCTCTTCTCATTGTCTCTGAAGACGTTGAAGGAGAAGCGTTGGCAACCTTAGTGGTCAATAAAATTCGTGGCACGATTAAATGCGCAGCTGTCAAAGCCCCTGGTTTTGGCGATCGCAGAAAATCAATGCTTGAAGACCTTGCTGTTTTAACCGGTGGCCAAGTGATTTCTGAAGACGTAGGGATTAAAACAGAGAGTGTGGCACTGAATCACCTAGGGCAAGTTAAACGAGTAAAAATTGATAAAGATAACACGACGCTTATTGATGGAAAAGGCAAGAAGGCTGATATCGAAGCTCGTGTAAAACAAATCAGAGCTCAAGTTGAACAAACGGATTCTGATTATGATCGCGAAAAACTTCAAGAACGTTTGGCAAAACTTGTGGGTGGAGTCGCAGTGATTCGCGTGGGTTCTGCAACAGAAATTGAAATGAAAGAGAAAAAAGCCCGCGTTGAAGATGCGCTTCATGCAACACGTGCAGCCGTTGAAGAAGGCATTGTGCCTGGGGGTGGAGTTGCGTATTTAAGATCTCTCAAAGCTTTGAACGATCTTAAAAATAAACTCAAAGAATCTCCAGAACAACAAACCGGAGTTGACATTGTTCGTCGAGCCCTTGAAGAACCCATTCGTCAAATTGTTGAAAATGCGGGGTATGAGGGGTCTGTCGTCGTGGATAAAGTGCTCGGCAATTCCAATGCTAACTATGGTTTTGATGCACAAACGGAAGAATATTGTGACCTCTTAGAAAAAGGGATTATCGATCCTACTAAAGTAGTTCGGAGTGCTCTTCAAAATGCAGCCTCTGTTTCTTCTTTAATGCTGACAACAGAAGCTATGATTGCTGATAAGCCTAAAGAAGAAGCTTCAGGTGGACACGGCGGAATGCCAGGTGGAATGCCTC
>JAHFEZ010000076.1 GCA_023248265.1 Deltaproteobacteria bacterium | reverse complement strand
CGCGGCTATGAGGGGGAAACACAGTGGTTTAAAAATTCCATTATTCTTGTTGTACGTTTGTGTTTTTTGTATGACCACCTCTTCCTCTTTGGCCTCTTTTGCAAAAGAGACCACACGAAATCTTACGCAGGCACACCTAGGAGAAACCGCCTATTTGGTGGGTCAGCGTGAGCTTTTGTTAGGACTCCGGCAAACCAGCTATGGGGTGCTAGACTATCTCTCTGCGGAGACGATTCCACTGTATGATCTTTTGGGATCTTGGAATCTCTTTGCTAAGCTAAGACTCTTTCAAAATGAGCTCTTTGCCTTAGCTGCACGCACAGGGATTTTCTACATCACGCTTGAGCAGTTGCCTGAAGTTCAAAACAGAGGTCTCTATCGTTATTTCATTGGGGGAACGATGTCTTTGCGTTTGGCAGAGACATTGTTTACACACCTCAATGTGAATAATACGAGCCTTCACGGAGTGGATGTGTGGGTCAAAGATTCTGGCCTAACGGTGCAAAATCAGCTGACCAACATTGAAAACGATGTGGAGTATCGTTTCAACGATAGAAGAAGTGTGCTGGTAGGGACTGGCTATGATCTTTCAGCGAAAAAATTTACGCTGGGAGCCAGTCATCTATGGCAGTGGTCGTCGTTTTATATGAAGCTTGGGCTTACATTTAAGACGGCAAGTGCAAGAGGAATGTTGATGCTCCCTTATTTTGATTTGGGCGTCCACATTTAACTTAAATTTTTTAAAAAAAATTTTCCTTCGTTGACTGTGAAGGATTTTCAAGGTATATGGGAAAACATTTTCACCCAGCCTTAAAGGAGGAGACATGACCAGAAAAAAAATAATGACGCACGTATTCTTATTTTTGGGATTGCTTGCGATGAGCCCGATGGTATGGGGGAATTATGACTGCGAGAAATTCTTAGATGCAGCAGGCTCCGCAGCTGATCTTCAAATGGAGATTCAAACCGAGAGGCATTCCTTAACTGAGTTTGCAGCCCTTGCCGTAGAACATCCCTTTAGTGTGATGGATGCGAACAATCGTGCGTTAGCACTTATCCTATTTGGTGGGGTTCGAGAAGTAGCCGATCCCACAAGTCCTATAGGCAGAGTGAATTTTTATAATATTTTTAGTGGAGGAACACGGCTTTCCGATGGAAAAATGATTATCGGTCAATTAGCAGCGATTCATGATTTGGTTGAAACCATCAAAGCCAAAGGTCATCGACTCGCCCTTCTGTTAGGGCCTGCTGGAAGTGGAAAAAGTGAATTTATGGCCATTATGGGGCTGGCGGCTGAAAGACTGACCAGTCGTCATCCTGATTTTTATGTATTTCGACATGAGTGGAAAAATTTAGGAAATATCGAGGGACTCAAAGGACAGCTTATTTCTCTGGCAGGGGAAGATCCCGTGGTTCGGTGTCCTCTCAATGATTCTCCCTTGGCTTTATTACCTTTGCAGCAGCAAGAAGCTGTGTTAGCGGCTGCGCAATCCAAAGTGAAACTCATGGTGGGGGGCAAAGCAGATCCTCTTCGAGAACCTTGCCCAATTTGTGCCTATATCCGAGGAGAAATATTACGACATTATGGGGCAGAAAAATTAAAGGCTTTAAAATCGAATGAAAAAGCAAAGTTAGAAGCTCTAAGGAATAAGCAACGTAGAGGACAAGCTTTATCTAGCGATGAAGCTCAAGAGCTTTCAGCTTTGATGCAAAAGGGGGAGTTAACCGGAGATGAAATTGTTGAAGCCTTAGCCAAGCACGTTGATATTCGAAGATTGGTCTTTGATAGCCGTGAAAGCGCTCCGATTATTGATGCTCAACCTAAAGATGTGGATTGGGGTGGACTCGTAGCTTCTCCAAGTCCCATTCTTCGTGCTGTTAGAGGTCCGGGTCATGAAATGGCTTGGCATTTTGATGGAAGAATTCCCAGAGCCAATGGGAGTTTTCTGTTTTTAGATGAGCTTCTCAGAAATCCAACAGATTTTAGAAATGTGATGCTCAGAGCTTTGGAGTCCAGACGGATCACGATTGGAGGGATGCCGGATATTCCGCTAGATACCTTGATGTTGGCGGCTTCTAATAAAGAAACAGCCGAAGAACTCCTGGGGGATGGCGGCAATAAAGCCTTTTTGGATCGGATGAGAGTCATCCCATTTAATTGGAGCACAAGACCTCATGAGGTAGGAAAACTCCTTATCTTATTTGCTGAAAAACAAATGGGTATTCGTCAGCAAAAACTGGGACGAAAAGTGGCGGAAGTGGGCCCAAGCCAGCAGACGACTCCCCAAAATTGGGAAGAAGAAGAGGGAAGTTTAAATTTACTTTTTCCTCTTTCAGAACCTGGGAAACCCTTTCAAGGGCCGGATCGTCGTTATGGGATCTGGATCGATCGCCAAGGACAAAAAATTCATGTGAGTCCCCACGTGCTTCTCTTTATGGGGCAAGTGTTGGCGGCGACTAGGATTTCAACCGATCCAGATGCGGCTAAGAAAGTCTTAGATACGGCCGATCCTTTGAAAGTGATTAACAGCAATATTTTTCGAAATCCAGTGACACGTCTTAAAGTCTATATGGGAGAA
>JAHFEZ010000055.1:763-8169 GCA_023248265.1 Deltaproteobacteria bacterium | reverse complement strand
GGGGGGCGGAACGTCACTTTTATCCCCATAAACTATTGTAATGACTTAGGAATTTAATGGAAAAGAAGTTTTTATTGATTCAAAAGGACTCTCCCTTTGTGGCAGAGTGTATCCAATTTTTTAAAGCCAAAGGCTGGGAAGTCGAGCATTGTTCTTCGGGGGCTATGGGATTGGAAAAAATATCGAGTTTATCTCCCGAGATTATTGTTGTGGGTCAAGAGCCGACAGGTTTTAATGTATTTACTATTTTAAAAAATATTTCAACCATTATGTTAGCATCCCAAAGCTTGCTTTTTATCGCAGATGAAGATTTTTTAAAGAAAATTGAAAGAGACCATGAAAAGTGGGAAAGCGTGACTCCTCATATTGTCAAAATGCCTGTAGAAATTGAAAAGCTCTATCAGTATTGTGAAGAACGACGAGATACCGAGACTTCTCGTCTTTGGGATCGTAGCATTCTGTATAAATTTCCGAAGACTGTAGTAACAGAAAGTAAAAAAAATGCCGCGGTTGTTTCAGAAGCACCAAAGAAAGACATTCAGGAAGTCAAAAAAGAAAGTGAAAAGCATGTAAAGAAAGAATACGAAACATCTCCCACCGATTCCAACGAAGTGAAAACATTAAAACAATATTTAGCTTTAAAAGAGAAAGAATTGGCTGAGCTTCAGGCTGATTTTGGGCGATCTCAAGAGCAAGTGGGGCTGGCCAGTAAAAAAGCTTTAGAAGATGAAGCCGAATATAAAAAAATGGTGGACCAACAAGAAACGCTTCATAAAAAAATGGAGCTTATATCTCGAGAAAATGAAGAGCTCAGGCAACGCTTTTCCAAGGATGTAAAATCGCGTGAGCAAGAAGTTCAAACCAAATCAGATAAATTACTCTTAGCCGAAAGAAAGTGTGAAATTGCAGAAAAAAAATATGAAGAGCTAAAAGAAAGAGTGAGAAAAGATATTCAACAAATTCGAATCCATGAAAAGGAATTGGAAGCTAGGCTCGAAATTTTAAAAAGAGATTCCGAAACTCTTTTGGCTGCCAAGGACCGAAAACTTTTGGAATTCAAACGAAAAATTGATTCTTTGGAATATGAAATGGAATCTTTGATTGAAAAAGAAAAAGCCGCTCAAAAGAAAATTGGGTTTTGGAAAGAAAGAATCAATCGCGTTCTTCGTGCTTTAAAACTGGGGACATCTCTTTTGGAAAGTGAAGAGGATATGGAGCAAGAAATTTCTAAGATCTCAGCAGAAGGCGCTCAGGCCACTCAGCCTTCTATCACGGCTACCAAAAAATCCACCAAAGCCGCCTAATTTCTTCCATTGAAAAGTAGTGTCTAACGTGATACTTTTTAACTGGATCGTTATGTTAAAGTATTGTAATGTATAGTCATTTGAGTTTCTAATGAAATTAAGACGCTTAGAACTGGTAGGCTTCAAATCTTTTATGGATAAGACTGTCCTCAACTTCGAGGATGGTGTTACGGCTGTTGTAGGCCCCAATGGCTGTGGCAAAAGTAATATTGTGGATGCGATCTTTTGGGTCATGGGGGATCAAAGTGCCAAGCACCTTCGGGGTGGCGAAATGCAAGATGTTATTTTTTCTGGCACAGAAAGACAATCTCCGGCAGGCCTTGCGGAAGTCACGCTGACATTTTCGACGGAAGATGGCGGAGCTCCTCCCCAGTACAGTCAATATTCAGAAGTAACGGTGACTCGAAGGCTCTTTCGTTCTGGGGAGAGTACATACCTCATCAATAAAACAGAGTGTCGCCTTAAAGACGTGGCTGAGTTTTTCATGGATACCGGTGTGGGAACGAAAGCCTATGGCATTATTGAGCAAGGACAAATTGGAAGAATTCTTGGTCAAAAACCTGAGGAAAGAAGAAGTCTTATTGAAGAAGCCGCAGGGATTACAAAATTTAAAAGCCGAAAACGCGAAGCCGCACTTAAAATGGAAGGAACAGAGCAAAATCTTTTGCGTCTCAATGATATTATTGTAGAAATTAAACGACAAATTGATAGCCTTGAACGCCAAGCCAAAAAGGCAGAAAAATATAAACATATTAAAGAAGAAATTCGAGAGATTGAACTGACAGTGATCAGTCAAGATTTCGCGCAGTTAAGTCATGAGCTTACAGCAATAGAGCAAGATCTTCAGACTCAAAAACAAAGCCAAGGAGAAGAGTTGGCCGAACGGCAAAAAACTGAAGCTTTGCTTGAAAAAATAAAACTGCAGCTTACAACCTTAGAAAAAGAACTGCATGCTTCTCAAGAAGCACTGTATCAAACGCAACAGCATATTCAAGAAACAGAAAATCAAATTGAAATTAAGAAAAAAGAAATTGAAAACTGGAAAGCCTTGGAACTTAAGGATAAAAATGATCAAAACTCTATCCAAGAAAAACAGTCCCAACTTCAAAAAAGTATTCAAAATGTTATCCAGGCGATTGAAGCCTTAGTGCAAGAAGAAATAAATTTACATAAAACCTTGGAGATCAAAGAATCAGAGCTTCAAAGTGAATTTCAAAAGCAAGGGGTGTTGGATCAAAAAATTGAAGAACTCAAGGCAGAGATTGTCACACTTCTTACGCAACAAGCCCAGTGTCACAATCACATTTCAAATCTTGAGCAGCGCCACCTGGCCATTGAAGGCGAGTGGGAAAAAATTTGCGAAGAAGAAGCTGCTTTAGCCCAAGAAATTAACTTTTCGGAACAAAGAAAATCTCAGGTGGAAACTTCTTTGGCCGATGTTGAACTCACTCAAAAACAACTCCAAACTCAAAAAGAAGAGATGGCCGGAGCTTTGGAAAAAACAAAAGAATTAAAAGTTCAAAAAACGCTTGAGCATGAAAAAACCAAAGAAGACCTTCAAAAGATTACGGCTCAGGTGCTTTCCATTCAAGAAATTGAAAAAAACTTTATAGAAGCAGATGTGGGTTTGAAGGCCCTTTTGTCTCAAAAAAATCACCTTTTGGGAATTTTAGCAGATTTCATTGAAGCAGAGCCAGGGTATGAGAAAGCCTTAGAAGTCATTTTAGAAGATAAACTTCGTGTTCTTGTCACTGAAAATCGCAATGAGAGTTTAAAAGCTATTGAGCAGCTGGTGACAAGTAATGTGGGTCAAGCTACATTTGTTTCTTTAGAGCATGCCTCAGTCCAGGACACTCTTTGTTCTGTCCACGGAGCTTTAGAGCCTCTCTGGAATAAAATTCAGGTGAAAAAACTTCCCATTTCTTTGGTTCAGGCCCTATTGAGCAATGTTTATCTGGTTTCTGATTTATCAAAAGCACTTGAACAGTGGGATCAACGCTGTGGGTGTTGTGCCTTTGTGACTTCCCAAGGAGAGGGTGTCAATAAGCTGGGATTTATTCGAGGGGGAGCAGCCAAAGAGATTCAAAAGGGAATTTTATCTCGAAGAAGAGAGCTTAAAGAGCTTGAGGTTCAAAAAACTGAGATAGAAAATGCAATGAAGACGCAGGGTTTAGAAGTGGAAGAGATGAAACAAAGAGAGGAGACGCTTGAAAAGGAAATAGAATCTTTAACCCAAAAAATTCATGAACACGAAGTGTCGTACGCAAGCTTCACAAAAGATGTGGATAAAAATGAAGAAGATCTTCAAAGACTTCAAGAAGATCAAGAAAGGCTTGTTTCAGAAAAAGAAGAACTTTCTTTAAACCGTCAAAAATTATCTGGAGAACTTTCAAAGGAATTCAATCAGAAGAGTCTTTTAGAAGAAAAGAAAAAAATAAAAGAATCTGCCCTCGAAACCTCTCAGATTACGAGAAAACGTGTGGGGGCGGAAGTTGAGCGTTGCCAAAAAGAAGGTGGGGGGCTTCAAGTTCAAGAAGCTACGTTAAAAGAAAAAAAGAATGCTCTTCAGCGTCAAAAAGACCATTTAGATCAAAATCTACAAAGTTTGAACTCGGATATTGAGGAAAAACAAAAAGCCATGGTTTTGGCCCAAGAACAACAAAAAACAATCTGCGAGGCCATTGAACAAGAGACTCTCCATTTAAAACAAGAAGTTGGAGCCTTAGAGCAGTGTCGACAAACCCTTTCTTCCTTGAAAGGAACCTTTGATCAGGAACTTGAGAGATCCCGAGTGTTAGAAGAAGGGCTTAAAAAGCAGCAGATGCGTTTAAGTCAAGTTGAGACTGCTTTGCATGAAAAGGAACTCAAGGTGTCTCAGATCACGATGTCTGTGAAGCATTTGAAAGAACAAGTTCAAGAACGCTATGTGATAGATCTAGAAACCATTTTTGAGAGGTATTTGGGTCGAGAGATAACGGAGGAACAAAAACAAAGGCTTGTGGAACTCAAAGAAAAAGTTTCTCGGATGGGAGAAGTTAATTTAACGGCCATTTCTGAATATGAAGAGCTCAAACAACGTTATGATTCTTTAGAATCTCAACGCAATGATCTTCTTCAATCCTTGGATACGTTAAAGAAAACTATTGAGAAAATTAATCGCATTACTCGAAAGCGTTTTGAAGAAACCTTTGAAGTAGTTAATGAGAATTTCAAGAGATTATTTCCTATTTTATTTAGCGGAGGACGGGCAGAGCTTGTCCTCACCGATCAAAATAATCTTTTAGAAACGGGTGTTGATATTATGGCCAAGCCTCCTGGCAAAAAACTTCAAAATATTAATTTACTCTCAGGGGGAGAAAAAGCATTAACGGCAGTAAGTCTTATTTTTTCTATCTTTTTGATGAAGCCCAGCCCGTTTTGTTTACTCGACGAAGTGGATGCGCCTTTGGATGATGCCAATGTGGGGCGATTTAACGAAATGGTTCGAAATCTTACGGCTCAATCTCAATTTGTCATGATTACGCATAATAAAAAAACGATGGCCATGGCCGATATGCTTTATGGTGTAACGATGGAGACTCCAGGGATTTCTAATATTATTTCTGTAAAACTTGAAAAAGCCATTCAAATGAGCCAAACTCAAAAACTCTCTCAACCTCAAATCTCTGTTTGAGGAATCTCTGAAAAAATTTACCTGAAAAAATTTACTTGATGATCCACTCTAGAAGCTATAACTATGCCATTTATGAAGCGAGTTTTCATTCTCAGTTTTTTCCTAGTCAATAGTTTTACACAGGGTGCTTTTGGCTATGTCTATGAACATCACGAGTTGCAACAATTGTCATCCTGGATTGAGCAGTCTTTAAAGGCCAAAAATATTTCTGATCTAAAGATAGAACGTATTTTAGGAGCCTATCAGAGTTTTAAGCGGTATGAGGCCACTGCAGAGGATGTTTTAGAGCTTAAATTTCAGATGGCTCATTGGAGGAAATATACGGCAGAGGCTCTGATTGCCGATGCTTCAAAAAGAGCTCTTAGACGGAAACCGGGGGAAAAGCATCCTTTGATTCTATCTTATCTTCAAAAATTAAATATAAAACTTACCCCTATTCAATTGAAAACCTTAGAAGATCTTTGGGGGAAGGAATTATTAAGCTCTTTATCTTTTGAGCCTCAAAAACAAATTAAGATTGTGCCGATTAAGCCTTCTGCTTGGCCTTTTGAACGATGGGGGAAGGTCACTGAATTTTCACGCTATGAGTTTAAAGAGGGAGGAGTTTTCTATCGAGGGTTAACTTTGTATCCAGGAGATATTTTTCTAGCAAACCTCAATCATGGAGGCGATGGGGTGTATACAGCCATGAGTGATCCTCGAAGTTCTTTTTCTCATTTTGCATTCTTAGCTTTCCTTCAAAAAGATGGCCGACTTTATCCGGCGGCTATCGAGATTTATGAATTAGGGGTTCGGGCGGTGCCCCTGAGCGTTTTTCTTTCTCCTCAATTCACGCCTTATTTAGAGGTGTACCGGTTTAAAAAAATACCCTCAGGGTGGAGAGAGACGATCAATGTAAAAGCAGCTGAGATGCTTCATGAAATCCATGCGTATAATTTTTATTTTGATGTAAATGATGATACCTATTTGAGTTGTACCAATGTGGGTTCTTGTATTTTTAAAAAAACAGGCGTGGTTCCTATTCTATGGAAGAGTGAATTTAAAGGGGCTATCGGTGAAAATGTAAAAAAACTGGGGTTAGAGGATCTAAGGCTTTTGACCCCGATAGACTATATGCTTTCTAATCGGTTGGATTTTATAGGTGTCGTGGATAATAACGATTTTTTGGGAGAAGTTCAAAAAGAGTTGGTTCTTCGCCGGATACGGAATTTGTTTCAAATGCGAGTGATAGATCCTGAAAGATTTCCCTTGGAATTTAAACTGAATCGATGGGGGATTCAAAAAATACGTTCTGGCTCTAAGCTGGGAAATCTCTTTATGTGGGTAGAAGGTTTTCGTCGGGAAACTTTTCCAAAGGGTCCCACCGATGGCATGGCTTTGGTTGAGATTTTTGAAGCGCAAACCAAAAAAAGCGTAGATCAAAGTAAAGAGATTATTGAAAAAGAAATAAATCGAGACCTTTTTTCCCTTTTTTCAATGCATGACCTTGAAGATCGCGTGGAGATTCAAGCAGCCCTGGATCAAAAGATTTCAAATATTGCAGACTGGTTTATCCCTTGAGTTGTGTTTTAAGCCTTCCCTTGGTATAATAAAAACATAGTTGAACGTGGTAAGTAGCTTGCGTGCAGTAAAATTATAACTAGTTGATTTTATTAGTATTTATGGAGAATCCAGATCAATGGGTGCGGCGCACCCGTTATTTTATCTATAGGGGATTTCAGCTGAGGTATATCGGCATTTTGATTGCCGCAGTGGGAGTGGCTTCGCTTATCATTGGGGGAATTCTTTATGGCATTATTGAGATGAACTGGACGCTTCAAAGTGCCAAAGGTGTGGTTTTATTTCCAGAAATGAAGGATTTGTGGGTTCGAGAACGAAATATGGTCGGGCTAGCCTTTGGTGGTGTGTTTTTTCTGTTGGCCACCGTTTTGTCGTGTTGGGGTATTTTTTTAAGCCATCGAGTTGCAGGGCCAGTATTTGTGTTAAGCCGACGGATGACAAAGATTGTGTTAGAACATGATCTTATCACACCTCTTTTTCTTCGGAAAAAAGATGCCCTTCAAGAAGTTAAAGATTCTTTTAATGAAACGCTGGAGAGTCTCCAGCAACACATTCGAGAGGAGGCAGGGGCTTTCCAAGAAGTTTTAGAAAAATTAAAAAGACTTCATTCTAAATTTCCTCAATTTCAAGACCCGTTTAAAAATTTGATGAAGCAAGTAGAATTTTTACAAAAGGACAAAGAAAGATGGCTCATGCTCAATCATCGATATTAAAATATTCTTTAGGACTGCTTTTGTTAGGTGGGCTATTAAGCGGAGTCGTGAGTTTTGCCCAGGAAAAAGATCCTGTGGGAGAAGTTTTTGGCTTAATTGAAGCCAAAACTTTGGGACAAAAAACACAACCCTTGCTTCACCCTACCACACGCGAAA
>JAHFEZ010000055.1:0-753 GCA_023248265.1 Deltaproteobacteria bacterium | reverse complement strand
AAAGAAGGTAAAAATCCTTTATATATTGATAATCCAGACCTTCATCGCATGTTATGCTTTTTTATTACTTCTTATGTTTATGCTTCGGAAGCCCAAAATTTGCCGGCTGAAACCCAAGTGTATGTGGTGGATGACACTATAAAGCGTAATCAAAAACTTGTGGTTGAAGTTCAAAATGTTCAAGCCCTTTTTGATCGATGTGAAAAGTTAGAACTCAAACTCTTACCCACCGGTGTGGTTTATTTTAATTGGGACGCTGAGGATTATTTAAATGGGCTCCCCTCAGAAGACAAAAGTATGATTGCAGAAATTGAGGTTCCAGAGGCTTTTAGAAATGACCCCCTTCTTTCTCAGCTTTTTGGGGCTGAAACTAGATACGAAAAAGGGGAACGCCACGAAGGAACCTTTGGCAATGAATTGGTGATGGTTTTGTTAGAGGGAGTCAAAAACCAAATTGCTTCAGGGCAGCCTAACTTGGTGAAACTAGCAACCCGCGTTGCTTCTAAAGCAGGAGAAAAATCACTCAAAAAAGGATGGAAAGAACGGCAAGCTCTCGTTGCATCTTTAACGCAGGATGATTCTAGTTTATTTGGGAGCAGTGAAATTCAAAAAGAAACTGCTAGGGCGTTATCTCGATTGATTGCGTTTCCAGGAAGGTCTTCTGTTTCTGAGGCAGCATTTACCAATACGCTAAGAAGTATCATGGGAAGTGATCTTAAGCTTAAAATAAAAGTAGGAAGGGAAGCAATTTAT
>JAHFEZ010000054.1 GCA_023248265.1 Deltaproteobacteria bacterium | reverse complement strand
AAAAGTTAAAACCAAAGTTTAAAGCACGAAGATATTCTCGGTGTAACATTTGTGGACGAGCCAGAGCGTATTTAAGAAAATTTGATATGTGCCGGATTTGTTTTAGAAGTTTGGCCAATAAAGGGATGATCCCGGGTGTAATAAAATCTAGCTGGTAGAGGAGAAACGATGGTTACAGATTCAATTGGAGATTTATTAACGCATATTCGAAATGCGAATTTGGTTTATCAAGAAATTGTGGAGATTTCTTTTTCAAAGATGAAGTGGGAAGTGGCGCAGCTTTTAAAAAAGGAAGGATTCCTCAGAGAGTGTATCTTGAGTGCAGATGATGCAGGACGTAAAAATATAAAATTGACCTTGAAGTATGGTTCAGGACGTCGAAAAGTTATCTCTGGGATCCAACGGGTGAGTAAGCCTGGGTGTAGAGTTTACGCGTCTTTACGAGGGTTGAAGCCGTATCGAAAAGGATTTGGAGTGACGCTACTTTCAACTCCACAAGGAATTTTAACCGACCGCACAGCCACACAAAAAAAAGTAGGTGGCGAAGTGCTGTGTATGGTGTGGTAAGATGTCTCGGATTGGCAAAAAAACTATTGTGATTCCTGAAACAGTAAAGGTGGAAATCAAAGATGGACAGTTTCAGGTGAAAGGACCTAAAGGAAGCGTTTCGCGTATTTTAACTTCCAGGGTAGATGTGATTATTTCTGACAAGGATATTCAGGTGAAGCGTAGGAACGATTCTAGAGAATCCAGATCTTTGCATGGGCTTACACGAACTTTAATTGACAATATGGTGAAAGGCGTTACAGAAGGATTTGAAAAAAAACTTGAAATCATAGGATTAGGGTATAAGGCACAAGTTCAAGGGAAAGGACTTCAATTGATATTGGGATATACCAAGCCTATTCAATTTGATCTGCCAGCGAATGTACAGGCAAAAGTCGATGCCAATACAAAAATTACCCTTTCCAGTCCCGATAAAGAAATCTTGGGAGATATAGCATCCAAGATTCGTGCGTTGAGACTCCCTGAACCTTATAAAGGCACAGGCATTCGGTACGAAGGGGAAGTCATTATCCGAAAAGTGGGCAAGACAGGAACTGCAGCTGCAGCATAAACTTTATGATACGATTTAGAAAAGCAACAGAACCAACACGAGTTGCTCGAGTGAAACGGCACCTTCGTTTGAGAAAGAAAATTTTGGGAAAGTCAGAGAGACCTCGGCTCAGTATTTTTCGAAGTGAAAAACATATTTATGCTCAAGTCATTGATGATGGGGCTCATAAAATTCTGTGTCAGATCTCAACCCTGAGCAAGGAGTTAAAAATAAAAAAAGGGTATAATATTGAAGCTGCGACGAAAGTAGGAGACGCCATTGCTAAAAAAGCTTTGGCGAATAAAATTAATAGAGTTGTTTTCGATGTGGGAGGTTACAAATATCATGGCCGCATCAAAGCATTAGCTGAGGCAGCTCGGAAAGGTGGACTTCAGTTCTAGATTATGGCAGAAAAAAGAGTAGAATTAAAAAGAGATACGGAATTTGTTCAAAAAGTTGTGCATATTAATCGCTGTTCTAAAGTGGTTAAAGGAGGACGAAGGCTGAGCTTTGCAGCTTTGGTAGTCGTAGGAAATAAAAAAGGGAAAGTAGGTATTGGGCTTGGCAAAGATGATGAGGTTCCAGAAGCCATACGTAAAGCAGAAGAGCAAGCAAAGAAAAATTTAATGACAGTGCCTATTTTAAATACGACGATTCCACAAGAAGTGATGGGAAAATTTGGATCGGGGTTGGTTCTTTTAAAACCCGCTGTGGAAGGAACAGGCTTGATTGCAGGATCTGCCGTGAGAGCGATTTTGGAATGTGCTGGGATTCAAGATATTTTAACAAAAAGTTTAGGGGCCAGTAATCCTCACAATGTTTTAAAAGCAACGCTGGCTGCTTTACAAAAATTGAAAAGCAGAGAAGAGTATGCGGAGCTGAGAGGAAAACAAGTAGGAGAGCTTTAATCCATGGCCAAACAAGAAAAAGAAAAATCCATTAAAGTGACTCTCATACGAAGTGGAATTGGCGCAAATCAAAGGCAGAGGTTGACCTTGCGAGGTTTAGGACTTTCCCGGATTCGTCAAAGTGTGGAGCTTCAAAATACAGCGCCCATCCGAGGGATGATTAACAAAGTTATTCAATGGGTTCGCTATGAGGTGCAGTCGTGATTACACTGGGAACTTTAGAACGCAGACGCCATGCCAATCGCAATATTAAGCGGTTGGGGCGAGGAGCCGGATCTGGACATGGAGGACACACGTCTACGCGAGGGCATAAAGGACAAAAATCTCGGACGGGAGGATCTATCCATCCCGCATTTGAAGGAGGGCAAATGCCTTTGCATCGTCGTCTTCCTAAGCGAGGATTTGTGTCTTTTACAAAAGAGGATATTCAAATTGTGAATCTAGAAAGATTGGTAGATTTGTCTAAAGGAGCTGTCGTTGATCCTGGTCTTTTAAAAAAAGAAGGTCTTATTTCTTCAGAGCGGAAAAAAGTAAAGATTTTAGGAAAAGGGAAGCTCAAACATCCTTTAACAATCAAGGCGCATTTTTTTAGTCAAGATGCGCGCAAAAAAATAGAAGACGTAGGTGGAAAAGTAGAGGTCATCGGTGGCGGGAATTGAAGGCATTGCCAAACTGCCTGAGCTCCGAAAACGTATTCTCATTACCATTGCACTTTTAGCTGTTTACCGGATTGGTGTTTTTGTCCCAGCTCCTGGTATCGATGTGCAGGCTTTGAGCGTTTTTTTTAAAATGGCTCAAGGGACTATCTTTGGATTTTTTAATCTCTTTTCTGGTGGAGCGCTAGAGCGATTTTCTATTTTTTCCTTGGGCATCATGCCGTATATTAGCGCGTCCATTATTATTCAATTACTCACCGTCGTAGTTCCTCATTTAGAGCAACTTTCTAAAGAAGGGGAGTTGGGCCGACGGAAAATTACCCAGTATACTCGTTATGGCACCGTCCTTCTTTGTTTGATTCAAGGCTATGGGATCAGTGTGGGATTAGAAAATATTCAGGCTCCAGGAGGAGCTTCTGTGGTCATGGTACCCGGGTTGGCATTTCGTTTGCTTACCATGGTGACGCTTGCCACAGGGACAGCTTTCATTATGTGGCTTGGAGAACAAATTACAGAGCGAGGCATTGGAAATGGAACTTCTCTCATCATTTTTGCTGGGATTGCAGCCCGAATTCCTCGAGGATTTTTTAATGTGGTTAATTTTGTGAAAACAGGTGAGTGGAGCATGATTAAAGTCTTAATTATTGTGGGGCTTATGATTGTTGTTGTGGCATGTATTATCTTTATGGAGACAGCGCAGAGAAAAATTCCTGTTCAATATGCCAAGCGGATTGTAGGAAGAAAAATGTATGGAGGGCAAGCCACTCATTTGCCTTTAAAAATTAATACATCAGGAGTGATCCCTCCGATTTTTGCTTCTTCTCTCATTATGTTTCCAGCTACGATAGCGACCTTTGTTGCCATTCCTGTGCTTGGTAATCTTAAAAATTTTTTAAATCCAGGCTCCCTTCTATATGAAATGGTTTATGTGGGACTGATCATCTTTTTTGCTTTCTTTTATACGGCTATTGTTTTTAAGCCCCAAGAAATTGCAGAAAATATGAAAAAATGGGGAGGATTTATTCCCGGTATTCGTCCAGGTCAAAATACAGCAGACTATATTGACCATGTGCTGGGTCGCATTACATTTGGTGGGGCTTTGTATATTTCTGCGGTGTGCGTGCTTCCTTCTTTGATGAGTACCCAAGCCAATGTTCCTTTTTATTTTGGAGGAACTTCCCTTCTCATTTTGATTGGGGTGGCTCTCGACACCGTTCAACAAATCGAATCTCATCTTCTTACCCGAAATTACGAAGGATTTATGAAAGATATTCGCATTAAAGGTCGAAGAGGTTAATTTTTACCTAGTATGAAATTAATACTCTTAGGGCCTCCAGGCGTGGGTAAAGGAACTCAAGCAAATCTTTTAGAAAAAAAATTTCAAATCCCAAAAATTTCAACGGGTGACATTCTTCGTAGCGAAATACAAAGTCAGTCTTCCTTGGGGCAAAAAGCGCAGCAATTCATCAACGATGGAAAATTAGTTCCAGATGAGGTTGTGATTGGAATCATTAAAAATAGGCTACAAAAATCTGATTGTCGTCAGGGATTTATTTTAGATGGGTTTCCAAGAACGCTTCCTCAAGCTGAAGCGCTTAAGAAAATTACTCCGATTGACCATGTGATTTATTTAAAATGTGGTGAAGAAGAGCTCATTAAGCGTTTAGAAGGAAGGCGTACGTGTTCTCGCTGTGCGAAGATGTATCATATTATTTTTACGTCTCCAAAAAAAGAAAGTGTGTGTGATGAATGTGGCGGAGATTTGGTCCAAAGAAAAGATGACCATCGGCAAACCATTGCAAAGCGCCTCCAAGAATATGATCGCCTGACAAAACCCCTTTTAAGTTATTATAAAACGGAAAAAAATTTAAAGTCAGTGGATGGGTTGGCCGCCGTGGAAGATGTTTTCAAGCGTTTACTGACGATGGTGAGTCCTTCATGATTGTTTTAAAATCTCCTCGGGAAATTGAGAAAATGAAAAAGAGTGGTCGCATTGTGGCCACCATTTTACAAGAACTCAAAGCTGCGGTTAAGCCCGGAGTTTCTACCTTAAGTTTAAATCAACTGGCGGATCGGCTGATCGAAAAATTTAAAGTAAAATCTGCATTTAAAGGATACAAAGGGTATCAGCATTGTTTATGTGTTTCGATTAACCAAGAAGTTGTTCATGGAATTCCTTCTGCCAAACGGATTCTTCAAGAAGGAGATATTATTGGACTTGATTTTGGAGTGGTGAGTGAAGGCTATTATGGAGATTCCGCCCTGACGGTTGCTGTGGGAAAAATTTCTCCTCAAATTCAAACCTTGCTTCAAGTGACAGAGCAATCCCTTTGGAAGGGGATAGAACAAATCAAAGCACAAAATCATTTGTCAGATATCTCCCATGCGGTTCAATCTCATGTGGAGAAACACGGGTTTTCAGTGGTACGCGAATTTGTGGGACATGGCATTGGACAAGCTCTGCACGAGGATCCTCCTGTCCCTAATTTTGGAGAGCCTCGCCAAGGAACTGTGCTTCAAGAAGGATTGGTATTGGCTATTGAACCCATGGTCAATATGGGGAAACCCGAGGTTGTTATCTTAAAAGATGGGTGGACGGCTGTGACTGTTGATCAGAGCCTATCCGCACATTTTGAGCATACGGTGGCTTTAACTGCCCAAGGAGCTCAGGTTTTAACTTTAACCCAGTAGGAGAGAGAGGGGTAATATTCATGCCGAAAGAAGATGCCATAGAGGCTGAAGGGAAGGTTACGGAAACACTTCCCAATGCCAGATTTAAGGTCCTTTTGAGTAATGGGCATATCATTCTAGCCCATATTTCTGGTAAGATGCGGATGCACTATATCAAAATCTTACCCGGAGATAAGGTGAGGGTAGAACTTTCGCCGTATGATTTGTCCCAGGGGCGAATTGTCTACCGAGAGAAATGACTGAGAAAAATGAGTTGACTTGGTGGATAAAATTCATATAATACTGCCTTTTGGCTTATAAACATGAAAGTGCGTTCCTCTGTAAAAAAGATTTGTGCAAAGTGTAAGGTCGTTCGCCGAAAGAATGTCGTGCGAGTGATTTGTTCAAACCCCAAGCATAAACAGCGACAAGGATAGGAAGTTTCTATGGCCCGGATTGCAGGTGTTGATCTCCCAAGAAATAAAAGAGTTGAAATTGGATTACGTTATATTTATGGCGTTGGGCGTTCGAATGCACGATCGATTTTGGATGAAGTCAAGATTGATCGAAATACCAAAACAGATAAATTGACGGAAGATCAGGTTTTAAAGCTTAGAGATATTATTGAAAAAAATTATGTTGTGGAAGGAGACTTAAGACGTCAAGTTTCCATGAACATTAAACGATTGGTTGATTTAGGAGCCTATCGGGGGATTCGGCATCGCAGAAATTTACCCGTGCATGGACAACGAACCCGATCGAATGCTCGAACCCGAAAAGGACCGAGAAAAACAGTAGCCGTGAAAAAGTCCATTAAAGCAATGAAAGGATAATGTGAGCTGTGGCTGAAGAAAAAAAACAAAAAGCTCCGGAAACGCAAGGGGCAGAAGAACAAGTAGAAAAAAAGCCCAAAGCGCCTAAGAAGAAAAAAATTAAAAGAAGTGTTCCAGCGGGGTTTGCCTATATTTGCGCTTCTTTTAATAATACCCTGATTACTTTAACGGATCCTCAAGGAGGTGTCGTGGCGTGGTCGAGTGCAGGAACCAAAGGATTTAGAGGATCTCGCAAAGGAACACCGTTTGCGGCACAAGTGGCAGCTGAAGATGCAGCCAGAAAAGCTATTGATGCATGTGGGCTGCGAAGTGTGACGGTAATGGTGAAAGGACCTGGGGGAGGTCGAGAATCCGCTCTTCGAGCCTTGCAAGCTGCAGGTATCCGAATTTCTTTTATTAAGGATATTACCCCGATTCCTCACAATGGGTGTCGACCCTCAAAAAGAAGGAGAGTCTAGCCGTGGGAGTTTTTCATGGATCAGCCTGTAGTAACTGTCGCAGAGAAAATTTAAAATTATTTTTAAAAGGAGATCGTTGTTACACCGAAAAATGTGCTTTTGAACGACGTGCATATCCGCCAGGACAACATGGCCAAGGACGTACAAAATTTTCTGAATTTGCACTTCAACTTCGCGAAAAACAAAAAGTAAGACGCTTGTATGGATTATTGGAACGACAATTTAGCGGCTATGTGAAGGCAGCTCTGAAAGAAACAGGGATTACCGGTGAAAAGCTTTTAACCAGTTTGGAACGACGCTTCGATGATGTCGTTTATAAATCAGGTTTGGCTGCTTCGAGAAACCAAGCAAGACAACTGATTACGCATGGGCATTTTTTAGTGAATGGAAAAAAAGTGAGTATTCCCTCTTATCTTTTAAAAGAGAGGGATGTGATTGATGTCCATGAAAAGAGTAGGCAATTGGTTCCAATTTTGTCTGCTTTAGAAGGGGTAAAGCGTAGAGAAATTCCACGGTGGTTAGAATTAGATGCCCCTCAATTTAAAGTGACGGTAAAATACAGTCCAAAACGATCGGATATTACCGTTCCTATTCAGGAAAATTTAATTGTGGAGTACTATTCCAGATGAACACACACTTTTTGATAAATACTGCGTTCTCGTTCGTTCAAGGCCTCAACGTACTGCATAAGTACGCCTCGGCCTTTCACTCACTGCGGCCTTGTCTTTATCAAAAATTGTGCGTTCATTAAAAAAGGGGGAGCTATGTATAATGTTTGGCGAGATCTCATTAAACCAAAACGTGTAGAAATAGACGAGAAAAATATAACATCTACCTATGGTAGATTTGAAGTGCGCCCATTGGAAAGAGGATATGGGTTGACCATTGGAAACTCTTTGCGAAGAATTTTGCTTTCTTCTTTATCAGGAGCCGCCATTACGTCCATTCGAACGGAAGGGGTCTTGCATGAGTTTTCAACCATTCCGGATGTGACGGAAGATGTGACAGATATTGTTCTGAATTTGAAAGAAATTCGATTTAAAATGAATAGTGGAGATATCAAAACCTTGCGTATTGAAAAAGAAGGGCCCTGTGAGGTAACCGCTAAAGATATTTTAACCGATGGCACGGTAGAGATTTTAACTCCAGATCAACATATTGCGACCCTTGGAAAAGGAGCTACCTTTAATATTATGCTTACCATTAAGCGAGGACGTGGGTATGTTCCTGCTGAGCAGAATAAATCCGCAGAAGATCCAATTGGATCTATTGCGTTGGATTCCTTTTTCTCTCCCGTCAGAAAAGTCAATTACAATGTAACGAATGCTCGGGTGGGACAGGTGACTGACTATGATGCCTTAACACTGGAAATATGGACAGATGGTTCTATTTCTCCTAGAGATGCAGTGGGAGTGGGGTCTAAAATTTTAAAAGACCAACTTCAAGTCTTTATTAATTTTGATGAAGCCGTACAAGAGCCTGTTGCCCAAGAGCAAGCGACTGAAAAAATCGTTAATGAAAACTTGTATAAGAGCGTGGATGAGCTAGAGCTTTCCGTGAGATCTGCCAATTGTCTAAAGAATGCAGATATTCATTTGATTGGTGAGCTTGTTCAAAGAACAGAACCCGAAATGCTCAAAACCAAGAATTTTGGTCGAAAATCTCTCAATGAAATTAAGGAAATTTTAACTCAGATGGGACTTCATTTGGGAATGAAAGTAGAAAACTTTCCTGATCCAGAAGTTGTGGCCAAACTGAAAGAGAAAAAAGAAACACCCCAATAAAATAGCCAAGAAAATA
>JAHFEZ010000053.1 GCA_023248265.1 Deltaproteobacteria bacterium | reverse complement strand
TTCTCGAAGGCATTTTAAATTCAGCTACAAAAGGCGTACTTCCCATGGATGGGGAGCATGCAGGGGAAGTGATTGGCCCCAAACTTCAGGGGAATCCATATAAATTAGATAGTCATGAATGGTATCCCTTTGATCTTTCTATCACAAATCTAAGGTATCGATCCTTTGAGGAACATGACCGTACCTATGAAAATTGGAGTTCATGGTTCAAAGATCATCTCCATTCACGTTTTTTCACCAAGAAAGCTTCAAAAAAGGGATCTGATGAAAAAGTTTTTGCTGAAGGTGTCGTCTTTTATAATTTAAAAAGAAAATCGGAAAGCAAAACCTGGATGGCAAAGCTTCGAAGGGATATGTTCCCTTGGTATTTTGAAGGTCTAGAAATACAAGGTTTTAACCCTGCAGGCAGAGCTGAAATAGAAGATCAAGAGCAGTTTGATTAATACAGGAAATCATCTTACTCTTTACGAGTCAAAACTTCGCGGGGTTTGGCACCATCGGCAGGGCCCACAATACCTTCGGCTTCCATTTGTTCAATCATGCGGGCCGCACGGTTGTAGCCAATTCGCAGGCGTCGTTGAATCATAGAAATCGAAGCATATTGACACCTAGATACCAAATCGACAGCTTCTTCATAAAGTTCATTATCTTCTTCATCAAACTCGATGTCGCTTTCATCGTACCGTTTTTCTAAAATCTCTTCATTATATTGGGGTTTGCCTTGGCCTCTTAAAAATTGAACCAATTGTTTAATATCTTGATCTGCCACATAGGCCCCATGAATACGCATCACACGCGCCGTTCCCGGAGGTAAGAAGAGCATATCTCCACTGCCCAAAAGCTTTTCAGCTCCTGAGCAATCTAAAATCGTACGAGAGTCAATCTTAGAAGACACTTGAAATGAAATTCGGGCAGGAAAATTGGCCTTAATAAGACCCGTTAACACATCCACCGAAGGCCTTTGAGTGGCCAATAAAAGATGAATCCCTGAGGCTCGGGCCATTTGAGCAAGCCTTGCTACAGAAAGTTCTACATCTTTAGAGGCCACCATCATCAAATCTGCCAACTCATCGATAATAATAATAACGTAGGGAAGCTTAACTGGAAGATCGATAGGATCCAAAGCTTCGAGATCTTCTTCGGGTGTGTCTTCTAGTTTTTTATTGTAACTATCAATGTTTCTTACCCCAAACTTTGTCATTAAAAGATAGCGTCGATCCATTTCTTCTACCGCCCATTTTAAAGCCAGTGCAGCTTTTTTAGGATCGGTCACCACGGGAAGCAAAAGATGGGGAATATTTTCATAGAGTGAGAGCTCAAGCATTTTAGGATCAATAAACAAAAATCGCAGCTGATCGGGTGTATAGCGAAACAAAAAAGAACAAATAATACTATTAATAAAAACTGATTTTCCAGATCCCGTAGCGCCGGCCACCAAAAGATGGGGCATCCTGGCCAAATCAGCAATCATGGGATCACCAGAAATCGTTTTTCCAAGCGCTAAAGGCAAACGATATTTTAAACTTTTAAATTCGTTATTGAGCAAGATTTCTTTCAAAGCTACCAGCTGACGTCTGTCGTTGGGAAGCTCAATCCCCACCACAGATTTTCCAGGGATGGGAGCCACAATCCGCACCGAAAGCGCACTCAGAGCTAAAGACAAATCATCCGCTAGATTTACAATTTTACTGACTTTTACACCCGGAGCAGGCTCAAACTCATAAACCGTAATCACCGGACCCGGTCTCACTTCTACCACACGTCCTTCGATATTAAAGTCTCTTAGCTTTTGTTCTAAGATTTTAGAATTTTTAAAAAGTGTTTCTTTATCAAGGTCTAAATTCTCCTGGGGAGGATCCGAGAGAAGATCAATTTTAGGAAGCTTAAAATTTCCTTGAGGTTTTAAAAAATCAATCGAAAACCGTTGGGAAAAATCTTTTTTTTTTGGCGTGGGCTTTGTTTGAACCGAAGGAGCTACAATAACAGGTGGCGGTTGAGGCACAAAGTCATCTGCAAATTCAATTTCAGAAGAAGGCCCCATTGTTTTAGGAAGCGGTGGCGGTTTGGTTTTATCAATAATGGGATCTTCTTCGAAATCATCAATTAAAATCGGCTCATCTGCATACACGCTCTCTTTTTTAGGAGGCTTTGGAATTTGAGGCTGTGCAATGATGGGGATTGAAAAAGAGGGCCTTTTAAATTTAGGGAGCCGAATAGATCTAAAAATTGAAAAAATAGATAAAAGCTTTAAGCTGCTGAACCCCAAAAATTTAAGCGTGGAGATAAAAGAAAAGTTTAAAGCTAAAATAAGTGTAATTAAAAATCCTCCCAACATTAAAATATAAGTCCCCACTTGATTAAAGTAGGGCAGCAAAAAGGAAGTCATCAGATGTCCCACCATGCCACCGGCCAAAAGACTTTGATTGTGATAGGGGATGGTTTTAAAAATTAAAGAAAAAAGACTCGAAGAAAAAATAAGAAGAAGGAAAAATCCTAAGAATTTCAAGCCCTTACGGGTTATCAAATTGGGAAAAAAACAACTCATCGTAATTAAAAGAAGCGGAAAAAGAAGCGCAAAGGCACTCAAGCCAAAAGTTTGAAAAAGAATATCAGACGTATAAGAGCCCACCAACCCTGCTAGGTTAGTGACTTCTTGAGTTGAAGAAACGCTATTTAAAGAAGGATCGAGGGGATGATAAGAAATAAGACTGACAAAAACAAATGCTAAAACACAGAGAAAAATAATCCCCCAAATCTCCCTGCGTTCTTTTTTTGGCTTAAAGTCCATAAATTGTAAGGGAATTCTTAACTAACATCTTGATTGTACAGAGATTTTCTGTCGGTGTCAAACGGGGCTATTGAAGCTGGCGGCCTAAGGCCTTTCGTCTTTCAATTTCAACAGAAATTTTATCATAAATATTCTTATAAAGAGCAGGATCAAACACTTCTTGGCCTTTTCTGCCTCCATTGCTGTAGTATTCTACCTTTTGAATCGTAAGTCTGGTTTCGACAATCTTTTTTGCAATTTCTTCAAAGCTAAAAGAAACCTCAAATTCTACACTCATAAGCGTATCTCTGTCTTTTTTATCTCTCTCAAAAATCTTAACCATCTCCCAGGACCAACTAGATTTTTGAGCCACAGCCAGCATCATTCCGCCATCATAATCTTGTTCCTTAATAATATATCCTTCATCTTGAAGAACTGTTTTGACAGCTCTGAAAACATTACTATAGGAAACCCCTTGAAAAGTTTTTGTCTGGACATTCCTTCGTTGCATGGGAGAAGGAGAAGGCGCCGTAGCACAAGCGCTCAGCAATAAAATTAAACACCCCAAGCCCAACAGTTGTTTCATGCTATTTCCTCTACACTAAAACTGAGAAGCAACCACTGAATATTTTTTTACTTTGTCTTTTTTGTCGAAAACTAAAATAAGATCAAAGGTAGAAGAGGCCGAAGACCTAAAAGCTTTTTCTCCACCAAAAATGATCAAGGTTCCATAATAAGATCCCGTTTCCGTATCATAGGACTGACGTGAATAAGTCCAAACTTCGTTTCCTTCTGAATCTTTTGTCGTAATGTTGGGGGATCCTAAAATATGCAAAATCTCAGCTTGCGTTGTTTTTCCTTCTTTAATGTTACTTTTCACAACTGCAAAAGTCAGATTTGACTTTTCTTTAGGTTGAGAAGCCGAACACCCTATAAAAAGGGTTACCATTGAAAAAAATAAGAAAAGTTTTTTAATCATAGTGTTTCTCCTGTCTTTCAATTACTTTTGGCAAGTCCCAACGATACAGCAAATTGAACTCTGATTGCAACCTTTTCACTATTTTTGATATGGTGGATTCATGTCTGACCTTCATAAGATACAAGAAATTGCAGAAAAAGCAGCCCAAGAAGCAGGTAAAATTCTGCTTTCGTATTATGGAAAGCTTTATAAAATTTCAAAAAAAGAAAATGCGGGAATTGTTACAGAAGCAGACAAAGCTGCTGAAGAAAAAATTATTTCTCTCATTCGCTCTCAATTTCCAGATCATTCAATTTTAGCCGAAGAAAGTGGCCTAAGTGAGCATTCTTCTTCTTATAAATGGCTCATTGATCCTCTCGATGGTACCACAAATTTCTCCCGACAAATTCCTCTTTTTTGTGTTTCTATTGGAGTAGAAAAAGACAAAGAAATGGTTGTTGCAGTTATTTTGGATCCCATTCACAAAGAGTTTTTTACCGCTCAAAAAGGAGCTGGAGCCTTTTGTAATGGGAAAAAAATTTCTGTGTCAAACATAAACCAATGGGAAGATGCTCTTTTTATTACAGGTTTTGCCTATCAAAAAGGAATGGTTGTAAAACAAGAGCTTGCTAGGCTTGAGCCCTTTCTTCAAAATTCTCATGGCATTCGACGAACGGGATCTGCCGCCTGGGATTTATGTCAAGTGGCCTGTGGCCGTTTTGATGGATTTTGGGAAAAATATCTAAAACCTTGGGACGTGGCTGCAGGAGCCTTAATCATTCAAGAAGCAGGTGGAAAAATTACGCGCTACGATGGTTCAGCCGCAACTATTTATGATCATGAAATCGTAGCTTCAAATGGCTTGATCCATGATCAAATGATTCAATCCTTAAAGGGAAAATCCTAAAATTTAGAGTTCTGCGACAGTTTTTATTGTTTCTTTTCGTCCAAAGCTGGTCAGCTCAAGTGTCACGGTTAAAAACGACTTGACCACCACGGATTTAACAATGCCCCCTAGAGGAATGTCTCTGGGATTCACCCATGCTTCCACATCAGAAGAATCGGTTTTATCTTTGACTTTTACATGAATGGTTTTAAAAGTCCCCGCAGGAACAGTAATTTCTGCAGCATCTTTAGAAATAAGCTCGATTTCATGCTCTTCATACTTTTGTTCCTGGCCATTGACGATGAGTTTTAAAATCTTTCCATCCGCCCGAGAGATGAGCGTTTCAACTTTTTCATCTCCTAGAGGAGTTTTGGCATTGGTTTCAACCCAAATGGCTCCTTCTTCTTCTTTGGTTGCACTCTTTTTAACTGTCCCTTTGCCAAAAAAGCCTAGCTGCATATCATAGTTGGCCGTATCTCCTACTTTCCAATCAATGACATCTAATGTTCGGGCTTGAGATAAAAATAAATCAATCAGCAGACTACCTGATGCATGGGCTGATGCATGGGCAGAAGATACGAATCCAAGAAATAAAAGACTTACGATACCTTTTTTCATAGAGCCTCCTCAGTTTGAACTACCCTTGTTGCATACCAAAAACAAAAAATTATTGCAACAGATGTTGCAGCGTCTCTTTAAGAGAAGGAAATTTAAAAGAATAACCTGAGTCTTGTAGTTTTTGAGGGATAACGTTGGCTCCGGAAAGCAAAAGTTCTTCAGCCATTTCCCCTAAAAGAAGACGTGCCACAAAGGCAGGCAAAGGGAATAGTGCAGGCCTCGATAAAACTTGCGCGAGCACACGGCTAAACTCTTCATTTGAAAGAGGCTGAGGAGCAACAAAGTTCACAGGCCCAGAGATTTTTTGATTGAAGATAAGGTGGGAAATAATAGGCCCAATTTCATAGAGTGAAATCCAGCTCATTATTTGCTTTCCGCTGCCTATTTTTCCTCCCAATCCTAGTTTAAAAAGAGGAAGCATACGAGAAAGAGCACCTCCATGAGAAGCCAACACCAATCCAAACCGCATGTGGATAACTCGAATCCCTCTTTTTTGAGCCGCTTCTGCGGCTTTCTCCCATGCTTGGGCTACCTCAGGCAAAAACCCTTGGCCCGGCAAGCTTGTCTCATTTATTTTTTCTTTCGGATCACGATTTCCATAAAATCCAATTGCAGAGGCGGAAAGCAAAAGCTTAGGAGGATTTTTAAGTTTGGCCAAGGTTTCACTCAAAAATGCCGTTCCCTGAACACGGCTTTCTTTAATTTTAACCTTTGTTGCTTGCGTCCATTTTTGCTTGGCGATATTTTCTCCTGCTAAATGAATAACCACATCGTGATTTTCAAGAGAGGATAGATCTATCATTTTATTTTGAGGATTCCAGACGACGATTTGATGCTGGGGTTGATGATGGGGGTCTTGAAAAGAGGGGTCTCGAACAAGACGTGTCAAAGAGTGCCCTTGAGAAGAAAGCCACTGAGTTAAAGCTGAACCAATAAAACCCATTGAGCCTGTAATGGCAATACGCACAAAATTTTTTATTTTCCTAAAACGTAGGCGAAGATCAGAGGGGCCACAATGGTTGCATCTGATTCAATGATAAAGCGTGGCGTTGTGACATCCAGTTTTCCCCAAGTAATTTTTTCGTTAGGAACAGCTCCGCTATAAGACCCATAAGAGGTGGTGCTATCTGAAATCTGGCAAAAATATCCCCAAAGCTTACAGTTTTGTTTTAAGTCTTGTGTAATAAGAGGCACCACACAAATGGGAAAATCCCCAGCAATGCCACCCCCAATTTGGAAAAAACCAATGGAACCTTTGTGTGTATTTTCCTTATACCACCCAATCAAATGACCCATTTGTTCTACGCCTGATTTTACCACATGATAATTCGAAATTTTTTTCTTAAGGACGTTGGAAACAAAAATATTTCCCAAGGTAGAATCCTCCCATCCCGGCGTATAGATGGGTAAGTTTTTTTCAGCCGCTGCTACCATCCAAGAATCTTTAGGATCAATTTGATAATGTTCTTTTAAAACGCCACTTCGAATAAGCTCGTACATGTATTCATAGGGAAAAAAGCTTTTCTTTTCTTGATCTGCTTTTTGCCAAAGCTTAAGGACTTTATGTTCGATGCGTCGCATCGCTTCTTCTTCTGGAATGCAGGTGTCTGTCACGCGATTCATGTTGCGTTTGAGAAGAGTCACTTCTTCTTGAGGACTCAAATGACGATAATGAGGAACTTTTTCATAATGTTCGTGAGCTACGAGATTAAAAACATCTTCTTCAAGATTGGCTCCTGTGCAACAAATAGCATGAACTTTTTCCTGACGAATCATTTCAGCAAGCGTCAGTCCAAGTTCAGCCGTACTCATCGCTCCAGCCAACGTAATCATCATCTTATTTCCTTTTTCAAGATGTTTCACATAGGCTTCTGCAGCGTCGACAATCACACTTGCATTAAAATGACGAAAATTATGTTTAATGAAGTCTTTGATACTCACAAGAATAGTGTGACACAAATTTTTTAGAAGTGCAAAACTTTTTCGATGGCGCGTTCAATTAAATTTGTATCTGGGAGATATGCATTTTCTCTCGCGAAAAAAGGAACAGGCGTGTCCCATCCCGTCACTCGTTCAATCGGAGCTTGCAAAGATAAAAATGCAAACTCTTGAATACGCGCAGAAATTTCTGCTGCAAGTCCACCGGTGCGATGGGCTTCATGCACAATCACCACGCGCCCTGTTTTTTTCACACTCTCGATGATCGTTTCCGTATCCATCGGAGAAATCGTGAGAAGGTCAATGACTTCTGGATCCCATCCTTTTTGTGCAATTCCTCCAGCAATCGTTTTTTTCACCGTTTGAAGCATCGCTCCATAGGTAATCAGTGTAAATTGAGAACCCGAGCGCACAATCTCAGCTCGACTGATAGGAAAAATATCTTCTTCTTCAATGGGAATATCTTCTCGAAACGCGCGGTAAATAGAACTCGGCTCCAAAAAAATCACAGGATCATTGGAGCGGATGGAAGCCTTTATTAAACTTCTGGCCTTTCGAGGTCCTGAGGGAATCACAACCATAAGTCCTGGAATGTGCGCATAAATCATTTCCGTCGATTCAGAGTGATGTTCCAAAGCACGAATCCCTGCACTATAGGGAGAGCGAAGAACCATAGGAACCGTTTGGGCTCCCCAGGTTCTTGAGCGCATGCGCGCTGCATGGGCTTGCAATTGGTGATAGGCTTGATAAATAAATCCACTAAATTGAATTTCACACACAGGCCTCTTTCCATAAATAGCAAGGCCAATGGAGGCTCCAACAATGGCGGATTCTGCCAAAGGTGTATCGACCACTCTTTCTGCCCCAAATTCTTGAGATAATCCTTTGGTTACACGAAAAACACCTCCATCTACGCCAACATCTTCTCCTAAAATAATCACATTCGGATCTCTCTTCATTTCTTCTCGAAGCCCAAGATTCAGGGCCTCCACCATGGTAAGTCTTTCTGTTTTGGGCATTTTAGTCCTCGGCCTCCTCAAGCTCTCCCACAGCGGCAGCTCCTCCTGAACCCACTTTTTTCTCAGAGGCTCCTTTAATGATATTTCGACCTTGAGTATTTTGGGCGGCTGTTTCCTTTTGCCACTTTAAATAGGGCGGTGTTTTTTCATAAACATAATCAAAAAAAGCCAAAGGATCCGGATGAGAACTTCGATACAGTTCAGCAGCTTCATATCCTTTTTTAATTTTTTCTTTGATTTCTTCTTCTAATTTTTCTTCTT